>JAXMGF010000001.1:0-123617 GCA_046347365.1 Acinetobacter sp.
CGAGAACGATTTATAAAATTTTGCATGAATAATTTGACCGATTGGCTCAATCTCTCAATGACTGATGCGTCAATGATCATTCACAAACAGATAAAAACATTTGAAGATAAGATGGTTTGACGATTAAGGAAAGATAATGTCACTGCTTCCGCTGTATCAACAGGTTGAACATCAAGAGTGGATTGATATTCCATCAGGATGGTTACAAGGTCGCACCGTATTTGGCGGTTTAGTTGCAGGATTATTAATCCAAAAGGCGCAGAGCGTGGTTCATGATACAACAAAGCAGTTATTGAGTTGTAATGTCACCTTTGTTGGTCCTGTGCAAGAAGGGCAGGCTAAACTCACGGCGGAGGTGTTGCGAGAAGGTAAATCGGTTACAACCTTAGAAGTGCGGTTATGGCAAGCAGATACTGTACAAAGTATTTTAATAGCAAGTTTTGGTTCGCAGCGTGAATCTCGGATTCATGTGCAAAATCTACCGCAAATTCCTGATTATCCATTGCCTGCGCAGTTGGAAAAAACGGCTTATATTGAAGGCTTAATGCCACAATGTTTGCAACAGTTTGAACTATGTTGGGCTGAAGGTAATTATCCAATGGCTGGCAGCAAAGTACCTGACTTTGGCGGATGGTGTCGTTTTATTCCTCAGTTGCATCCAAATCGCGAAATGAAATTGGCCGATCTATTTGGATTGATGGATGTGTGGCCACCGGGTGTGTTACCAATGTTTAAAACCCCTGCACCTGCAAGCTCATTAACTTGGCAGATTACCTATTTGCAGCCGATTGCTCATCAAGTACAGGATTGGTTCAAATACAAAGTAGTGACTGAATATGCTGAACATGGTTATTCAACCGAGTATGCCTATCTTTGGGATGATGAAAATCGACTGATTGCGATACTTCGACAAACAGTTGCCGTTTTTGCCTAGTCGACACTGCCGTGCATTTCGTATAAAGTTGCTTACACATGGATACAATCTCGGCACATCCTTTGTGCGACATGCATATTTGATGCGAACAACATGGCGGTGTTTATGAGCACAGGGCGAATCCTGAACATTCCTAATATTTTAACTTTGGCGCGTATTGCCCTTATTCCCGTGTTTCTGGCAATTGCCTATTGGCCGCCTGCCATTGGGATTGCTGAGCATCATGGGGGAATGATGCGACATCTGATATTGACTGCAATCTTTGTTCTTGCAGCAGTGACAGATTGGTTCGATGGTTATTTAGCTCGGACTTTGAATCAGACTTCTGCTTTCGGGCGTTTCCTTGATCCTGTTGCTGATAAGCTGATGGTTGCGGCGGCATTGATTGTACTGGTGCAATGGCAACCGACCATTTCAATGGCTTTTGCGGCGATTGTGATTATTTCCCGTGAAATTACTGTTTCAGCATTGCGTGAATGGATGGCTGAATTGGGTGCACGTACCAGTGTGGCAGTTTCTACGGTAGGAAAGTACAAAACAGCATTTCAAATGATTGCGATTAGTGTGTTTCTGCTCAACTGGAAACCACTGGAAATGTGGGCCTATGCCTTGCTTTATGCGGCAGTGATTTTGACGTTGTGGTCGATGTTTATTTATATGAAAGCAGCATGGCCCTATCTGAAACAACCCTAACTATTTTTCTGTATTGCCATATAAATTATAGTCAAACTACTTTATTATTCATACAGGATTCGAGAAAAACTCGAAATAATTCATAGACTGAGTTGTATTAGTTTTATAATGATTTGACTATAGCTCCAATTTATTGGCGAATGTGAATCCAACCTTTAGCTGGGTACGTTTGGCCCAGCGTGTGCCTGTTAAAATTATGCTGGATGAGCAACCACAGAATCCGTTGGCCTTTGTTTCAGGACGAACAGCAACGGTTAGAATTATTGAGAAATGATCAAGGCGTAATCCCAGCAGGATCACGATACCAGCTTTGAATTAGCAGCGCAGCGGCAAAACTATCTGCTGACAAACGTTTAGCCTGCCCCTTGTTCTGGTAAAACTCAAGTTCTTCCCTTGCCTCGCGGGTGGTCAGGCGTTCATCTACCATCCATGTTTCAATATTGGTCTGATGGCGTAAACGCCGTGCAAACTTGCGCGCGCGTGCTGACAGTTCAGACTCACTATCATCCATGTTCAAGGGTAGGCCAACCAGAAACAGGTTGGGTTGCCATTCCCTGACCAGCTTTAACAACTGATTCCAGTCAGGAATACCATCTTTCATGGCAAATAATGGCAGGGGAGTGGCACTTTCAATGGTGGATTGACCAATTGCCATCCCCATTTTCTGGGTGCCAAAATCAAAAGCCATGATGGATTGGGACGCTTGCATATCAGGCATGACCAATTTCAGACGCAAACCAGGTACGGTCTACCCCAATTTTTTTATAGGCAGCATCCCAGCGATCGTTATAAGGCAGGTTGAAAATCAGGTCCATGTCAGATTCACAGATCAGCCAGTCACCCCGTGCAATTTCTTCCTCAAGCTGGTTTTTGCTCCAGCTCGCATAGCCTAATGCAATCTGGTAACGCCCAACACCCTCGTTATGCGCAATCGCATCCAGAATATCCTTGCTGGTGGTGATACAGACATTCTCGCCAACCGCAATCGACGAGTGCCAAGTCGGTTGGCCCGTATGCAGCACAAAACCAGCTTCAGGACGTAAAGGACCACCCTGCAAAACCGCATGTGGCTGTACGTTGTCTGCATCGATCTCCAAATCGTTGAGGAGTTCCCTGATCTGTAGGTTTGATGGGCGATTAATCACGATGCCCTGAGCACCATCCTCATCATGACGAGCAACATAAATGACGGTGTTTGCAAAGAAGTCATCTGCCATGTCTGGTGGAGCGATAAGACAACGGTGAGTTAAATATTGTTTCGTCACCTAGGCGGTTCTCCATCAAAACAAGTCCCACTTAAAAAAGGGGGATTTAGGGGAATTAAATAATAGGTTGTTTTTATCAACATACAAGAGTTGATTGGATTTCGCCAATCATTTTCTGATATTTTGTTGCATAAACTAGGCTGACTGGAATTTGAGCTGACGCAACTGTCTGGCGTGCTGCAAGGTGGTTTCGCTAATTTCAACACCACCAGACATGCGGGCAAGCTCCAGAATACGCTGTTCTTCATCCAGTTCAATGATGGTGCTGCTGGCTGGATCAGTTTGTTGTTTCTTCACCAGTAAATGCTGGTCGGACTGTGCCGCAACCTGAGCCTGATGGGTGATACAAAGTAATTGTACATGCTGCGCCAAGTCAGCCAACAAACGCCCCACCACTTCAGCAGTGCCACCACTAATCCCGACATCAATTTCGTCAAAGACCAACACCTCAGATTCGGTTTTTTCAGCATTCATCACCTGCATCACCAGCGCGATACGTGACAGTTCACCGCCTGATGCAACACGGGCCAGCGGTTGTGGTGGAATACCCTTGTTGGCCGTGAATAAGAGTTGAATAAAGCTTAAACCCTCGGCATTGGCTGCTTCCAGAGGTTCAAATTTAAACTCAAAATATGCTTCTGGCAGTGCCAGTGGTTTGACTTGCTCAGTCAGTTGTTTCGCCAATGGAATAGCTGCGGCGCGGCGGATTTCATCCAGATGCTGTGCCTGTTGCATAAATGTCTGATAGGAAACTTCAACCTGTTCCGCCAGAGTTTCAGGATCTTCCAGTTGATGTAGCTGCTCCAGTTCCTGCTGCCAGTTCTCATATTCCTGTTTCAGCAGTTCAGGCTGGGTACGGTATTTACGTGCAAGGCGGTGAAAAACTTCCAGTGTTGCATTGAGCTGTTCCATGCGCTCAGGATCAAAGCTTTGACGGTCAATAAACTGACGCAGGCTGGAAGTGGCATCATCAATCTCACTTTGTGCATTTAACAGTGAATTGTAGATATTGGAAAGCTGTTCACTGCGACCCGCATGTGACTCTAAACGGCGAATAATGGAGGCGATTTCCTGTGTGATATTTTGCTCAGCTTCATCCAGCACATTCAGGCTATAAGCACAGTCCTGCATAATGTGTTCATGGTGACTAAGACGGTCAAATTCCTGTTCAATCTCTCGATAATCGGTTTGAATCACATCTTCCAGTTCTTCTATTTGTGATTCTAGAGTTTGTATTCTTTGAATTCGGGTGGTCTGTGCATCTAAGGCGGCTTGATGTTGTCGGATATTTCTTTGCCATGTCGCATAGGCTTCACGTACTGCATCAGCAGGAGTGGCAAAGTTGCTATAACGGTCGAGCCAGTGTTTCGGGTAAGGTGGTTCAAGTAGCTGCTGTTGGCTATGCTGACTATAGAGCTGAACCAATAAACGTCCAATCTCCTTGAGCTCAGCCAAGCTGCTTGGACGGCCATTAATCCAGGCCTTGCTGCGTCCAGTGGCAAAAATCACCCGTCTTAAATGAATCTCACCTGAATCCTCATCCAGTTCATGCTCAGCCAACCATTTAGCCTCTACACTATCGGGTTTATAGCTAAAAACAGCGGTTACATCGGCCTTGTCCGCCCCATAGCGCACATAATTGGTGTCGGTACGTTCCCCCAGACATGCGGAGAGTGCATCTAACAATAACGATTTTCCTGCACCAGTTTCCCCAGTCAAAACATTGAAACCTTGTTCGATATCTAAAGCTAAATGGTCTGCAAGTGCAAAATTAATTAAAGTTAAATGGGTGAGCATATATGCATCCAGTGCACGCAATCTTTTGCTTAAAGATAGAGAAATTTTGCTAATCGAACAAGAGGATCAGCGTTGTGTTGATGAAATCATGTTTTATTTCTGGAGTTGTTTTGAATAATTTAGTGATGTAAAGCTTGTCTATCAATTTATAAGATTTTTTCTATTGTATTTTAGATCGGATGCTTTGATCTAAAAATGCTTGTGAGTTGAACATAACTTTAGTAGAAAGGCATAAAAATTGCTGTTAAAGCATGATAAAAATGGATTGATTAGTGACGCAGGCACAATTAAACTACGTCCATCATAACCTAATATAAATGCTGCATTATTTGGAGAGTATGCATGAGTTCAGTGCAGTTTGATCATGTTACGGTCATCAAAAAATCGAATGTGTATTTTGGTGGGGCATGTATCAGTCATACAGTACAGTTTGAAGACGGTACAAAAAAGACTTTAGGTGTGATTTTACCCACTGAACAGCCTTTAACTTTCGCGACCCATGTGCCAGAGCGTATGGAAATCATTTCGGGTGAATGTCGGGTTAAAATCGCCGACAGCACTGAAAGTGAATTGTTCCGTGCGGGACAGTCTTTCTATGTGCCAGGCAATAGCAAGTTTGACATTGAGACGGATGAAGTCCTTGATTACGTTTGCCATTTAGAAGGCTAACCTATTCCCGTCTAAATCGGGTACACTAGATTTAATGGAAATCCTGTAAAAGTCATTTTGCAGGATTTTTATTTTTATGAAATCTCCTTTTATATTCCGCTTTCTTAAAGAGGTTGTTCATGGCAAAACCTGAATATTATTATGGCGTTCATTCAGTGGAGTCATTGCTGGAGCTGGAGCCTGAACGAGTTTTGACCTTATTCACCCTGAAAGGGCGTGATGATCAGCGTCTACAAAAGATTTTGCAACTCGCAGAACCTTTTGGGATTAGCGTCCAAAAGGCGAGTCGGGATAGTTTGGAAAAGCTTGCAGGCTTACCTTTTCATCAAGGTGTAGTGGCTGCAGTTCGACCACATCCAACCTTAAATGAAAAAGATTTAGACGAATTGATGCAGCAGTCACCGAATGCTTTATTGTTGGCATTGGATCAAGTCACTGATCCTCATAATCTCGGTGCATGTATTCGTACTGCGGCGGCAATGGGCGTGCAGGCCGTGATTGTGCCGCGTGACCGTTCAGCAAGCTTAACTCCGACAGCACGTAAAGTTGCAGCGGGCGGGGCCGAGAAAGTGAAGTTTATTCAGGTCACCAATTTGGCCCGAACATTGGCACATCTTAAAGAGACCACACATAGCCGTGTGATTGGCACTATGCTGGACGAAAAGGCATTGCCTATTCAACAGTGTGATTTTAACGGTCCCGTGGTGATTGTGATGGGGGCGGAAGATACAGGATTAAGGCCTATAACCCAGTCGCAATGTGACCAAACCGTGTATATCCCCATGTCTGGTGATTTACAAAGTTTAAACGTCAGTGTGGCAACAGGCATGGCACTTTATGAGGCATGCCGTCAGCGTAATGCTGTATAATTCACACAATTATCGTCAATGTAATTAAAAATGACTGCTCGCACGCAAGGCTATCTGTTTGTCTGTATCACCATGTGCATCTGGGGTGGTTTTACCATTCTCTCCCGTTTAAATCTGCACTGGCATGTCAGTGCCTGGGACTTGGTGGCCATGCGTTTTGCGATTGCTTTTATCATTCTCATGCCTGTGCTGGTGTATAAAAAAGATTTGGCATTTCTGTGGCATCCCCGTCCAATTATTTTGGCCTTAACTGGTGGGTTGGCCTACTGTCTAACGGTTTATACTGCTTTTTTACATGCACCAGCAGCGCATGCCGCAATTTTTCTCAATGGTTGTATTCCACTGTGTACTGCCGTAGCTGCTTATTTATTGTTTAAACAGCCTTTTGACAAACATACCTGGCTCAGTCTCAGCATTATGTTGAGTGCTCTGGCATTGATGAGCTACCTGATGTTGCATGAGCAGGCTTCTGCTTTTGGCCTTGGCGATATTCTCTTTTTTCTGAGTGCGGTTTGGTGGGGCATCTTCACCGTACTGCTAAAACAATGGAAATTATCAGCCTGGCATTCAATGGCAAGTGTGGCCATTTGGTCAGCACTGATTTATTTGCCGATCTATATCCTGTTTATTCCGAAACATTTTCAGGAAGCAGAGCCTGTCCATTTGCTGATACAGGGTATATTTCATGGGGTGTTGGTGGTGATTATTGCAACCCTGACCTATGTGGCCGCCATTGAACGTTTGGGTGCATTTAAAACGGGAAGCATTGTGACCTTGGCGCCATTTATTGCTGCTGTTATTGCTGTGCCATTGTTAAATGAACCCTTAAGCCCAGCGATTATGTGTGGGTTAGTGGGGATGGGGATTGGTGCGTTACAACCGTGGCGCTGGTTTCGTAAAGATGCATTAACCGCCCAGCTATCCCAGCAGAAACAGGATTAATAGCTCTGTTCAGCCCGTTGTAAATAATTTAGGTGCAATGGTTGGAGTTGCTTGTGTAGATGTGCGAGCAAGCCATCGTTCAGCACAATATCATTGGCGAGCTGTTGTTTTTGAGTACGGGACATTTGAGCTGCAATAATCTTTCGTATCTGCTCTTCAGTTTGTCCATCACGCTGGCTAGCGCGTTGTAACTGGGTCTGTTCATCTGCATCAATCAATAGAGTATGTTGGACCAGTTCATGCTGGCTAGTTTCAAAGAGCAGGGGTGAAACCAGAATCACGTAAGGGCTTTCTGCCTGTTGTAACTGCTGGATAATGGATTGGCGAATAGCAGGGTGGGTAATTTGTTCTAGACGGTGACGAGCCTCTGGGAGCTGAAAAATATATTCACGTAGTGCGCGGCGGTCTAGATTGCCATCTTCCAGTAATACCCAATCCCCAAATAGCTGTTGAATTTTCTGTAACGCTGGCTGACCTGGTTCAACAATTTCCCTTGCTACAACATCAGCATCAATGACGCGAATACCTTGGGATTCAAACCATTGCGTGGCGGCTGACTTACCACTGCCAATCCCGCCTGTAATGCCCAAGATAAAGCGCATATTAACCACCTAAATAGACTTTCATAATTTGATCACCCCATAAAAATGCGATCCAGCCTGCAATGGCGATATAGGGACCAAAGGCAAAGGGCTGATTTTCACCACGTATTTTCATGAGAATAATACCAATAATGGCACCCACGACTGAGGAAAGCAGCACAACAAGCGGCAGCATCATAGGCCCCATCCAGGCACCTAGAGCGGCAAGCAACTTAAAGTCACCATATCCCATGCCTTCTTTACCAGTCACCAATTTAAAAAGATAGTAAACCACCCATAGACAGAGGAAACCAATCAAATAACCCCAAATTGCTGACGTGGCAGTTGTATAAATTGCAAAACTGTTAATTCCTAAGCCTAGTGCTGCCAAAGGAAGCGTAAAGCGGTCTGGCAGCAATTGTGTATCGAAATCAATAAAAGTGAGTGTGATCAATACCCATGTGAGGACTAAGCCAAAGAGCATCTGAATGGTTGCACCAAATACAGCAACTACTATTAATGAACAAATCATTGTTAATAGTTCAATAAGTGGATAGCGAATACTAATTGGATTTTGGCAAGCACCACATTTGCCACGAAGTATTAACCAACTAATAATGGGAATATTTTGATACCAGTGAATAGGGGATTTACATTGAGGACAGGTTGAGGCAGGTTGGCTGAGTGTGAGCTTGGTTGAGTCAATAAATGGCTGCTCTGGATGAAGCAGCATTTGGCATTCCTGATGCCATTCTTGCTCCATCATTTTTGGCGTACGAAAAATGACAACGTTGAGAAAACTACCAATACATAGACTCAAAAGCCCAACTGCTAGGTACAGTGCAGTTGGGTTCTCGATAAAATAAGAGAGTGATTGTTGCATTAGACCACAGAACCCATTTGGAAGATTGGCAGATACATGGCAATGACAAGACCACCAACAAGTACGCCTAAAATAGCCATAATCAATGGTTCCATCATTGAGGTTAAGCCATCGACCGCATTATCCACTTCATTTTCATAGTGGGTCGCCACTTTGTCTAGCATACTATCCAAGGCCCCTGACTCTTCACCAATCGCGACCATTTGAATCGCCATAGATGGGAAGCGATTGGATACCCGCATCGCAAATTGTAATTGCTGGCCTGTGGCGACATCTTCACGGATTTTCATCACTGCTTCTTCATAGATCACATTATTGGTTGCACCAGCAGTTGATTCAAGTGCATCTATAAGAGGGACACCAGCCGCAAATGTGGTGGCTAGGGTACGACTATAGCGGGCAATAATGGCTTTATATACTAAATCACCAAAAATTGGTGCCTTGAGTGCCATTTTATCCAAAAGGTCACGAAACTTCTTGCTACGTTTCTTTGCCTCAAGAAAAGCGGTAATAATTGCGCCAATCACGATGATAAGAATAAACCAATATTTTTGCATCCACTCAGACATATTGACCACCATTTTAGTAAAAGCGGGCAGGTCTGCACCAAAGGAACTAAACAGATCTTGGAAAACAGGCACAACTTTTACCATTAAAATAATCGTCACAATTACTGCAACCACAATGACTGTGGCTGGATATTTCATGGCTTTTTTAATTTTTTGTTTGAGTAATTCACTTTTTTCCTTATAAATCGCTACACGATCCAGCATGGTTTCAAGGGCACCTGATTGTTCACCAGATTCAACTAAGGAACAAAAAAGGTTGTCAAAATACTGGGGATATTTTTTCAGGGCGCCTGCAAAAGTATTCCCTCCTTCTACTTCACCCTTAATCCCCAACACCACTTCGCGCATGGCAGGATTTTCCAGGCCTTCGGCAACGATTTCAAAACCTTGCACTAATGGCACACCAGCTTTCATCATAGTCGCTAATTGGCGGGTAAAGATGGTGATATCTAGTGTGGTGACTTTCTTTTTCATTAATCCTTCGAGAATGTTTTTACGTTTTTCCCGAATATTCTTGATGGTCACGCCTTGTTTCCGTAAAGTGACTTTAGCTAAAGCCATGTTACGAGCTGGTAATTCCCCTTTAATTTTTGCTCCTTTACGGTCTACTCCGTCATAAGCAAAAGTAGGCATCATTTGCGCTTTTTTAGCTGCCATGATTGTAATCCTTTTTATTGATTTTATTCACTGGTGACTCGGTTGACTTCCTGTAGGGAAGTAATCCCCTGTATCACTTTTTTCAAACCCGAACGTCGTAAATTGTTGAATCCCGCTTTTTCCGAGGCTGCTGCAATTTCCAGGGCATTACCATCTTCCATAATAATTCTGGATATTTCTGGCGTCACTTTCATGACTTCATAAATACCGACACGGCCCTTGTAGCCTTCCCTGCATTCACCACAGCCGACAGGCTTAAATATCTTGAACTCAGGATCTGCAAGATCCTGGTCGGTAAAACCAAGTTCTAACAGGCTCTGTTTGGGAATTTCCACAACTTCCTTGCATTGAGCACATAAACGACGTGCCAAGCGTTGTGCAATCACTAGATTGACTGAAGTCGCAATATTAAAGGATGGTACCCCCATGTTGCGTAAACGGGTTAAAGTTTCTGGCGCACTGTTTGTGTGTAGCGTTGACATCACCATATGACCTGTTTGCGCTGCTTTAATTGCGATTTCGGCTGTTTCTAAATCACGAATCTCACCGACCATAATTACATCAGGGTCTTGACGTAAGAAAGCCTTTAATGCAGCAGAGAAAGTCAATCCTGTCTTTGGATTCACGTTGACCTGATTAATGCCTTCCAGGTTAATTTCCACAGGGTCTTCTGCTGTAGAAATATTGGTGTCTTCAGTATTCAGGATGTTTAGACCTGTATATAGGATACGGTTTTACCTGAACCTGTTGGACCTGTGATGGTAGCATCCCTGAGGCTTTTCTAGTGCTTCAAGAATAAGGCTTTTTGTTCATCTTCATAACCCAGTGCCTCAATTCCCAACATCGCACTGGATGGATCAAGGATACGCAGTACTAGTTTTTCCCCAAATAGGGTCGGTAAAGAGTTTACACGGAAATCGATGGCTTTGGTTTTTGACAATTTGAGTTTAATACGACCATCTTGAGGCATTCGTTTTTCTGAAATATCCATTTGGGACATAACTTTCAAGCGAGAGGCAAGCCGATTTGCCATCTGTAATGGGGGGGTGGCGATTTGACGGAGCACACCATCAACACGATAACGCACACGGTACATTTTTTCATAGGGCTCAAAATGTAAATCTGATGCGCCCATGCGAATTGCATCAATTAAAAGCTTATTAATATATTTGACAATTGGGGACTCGTCTCCCTGAGCAGGTTCATCATCATCTTTAGGTGTGTCTGTCACGACATCCACATCTAGGTCAAAATCCTCACTATCACCGAAGTCAAAGCTACCACTATCACCAAACTGTTGTTCAATCAGTTTCTCAAGCTTGTTATGTTCAACAATAATCGCTTCAATATTAAGTTTGGTATTGAAACGAATTGCATCTAATGCATCAATATTGGTCGGGTTGCTGGTGGCAACATACAGGATTTGGCCACGTTGTACCAATGGCACAACCCGATGTTTTTGTATCAGCTTGTTGTCTGTTAAATCTTTGGGTAATAAGGCTGTATCATATACAGCAAGGTCAAAAAGAGGCTCATCGAATTCATGGGAAATACTTTCTGCAACTGTGAGTGGTGAGAGGCGTTGATGCTCAATCAGGTGAGCCACAATATCCTGTTGGGCCTTTTTTGCCGCATCAATGGCATTCTGCATGTTTGATGCAGACAAATGCCCCTCTTCGACTAAACGCCGAATGAACCCTGAAAATTTTGGAGACGTATGTAATCCTGACATCTGTCCGCCTTGTGACAATAAATGTTTATAATAGCTATCTTACAAAATTATACTTTTGTTGGGTAAAAATACTACTACAGAAAGTGTCGTTTTTGACTTGATTTATATCTAAAACGTTGAACTGATCGAATTTTTTACAAATTAATTTTCTAAAACCAAGACAATTAGCTAAAAATGAAAATAATAAAATCCGTCAGGAAATGACCTACTTTCAAATAAATAGAATGCTATTCCTTTATAACATTAATTTTTACAAACAACTGTACAGTGGTTATCAGGTTAAACCAGATAAAAAAACTGAATTTTATAAAAATCCGTGTAAAATATGCAGCATTTTTTAGAAATTAGCAGTAGACCAAAGTATGTCGAATCTGACCGTTACGCCTTGGGTTGTTGGCAATTGGAAAATGAATCCAGTACATGCTGACGCTTTTCAATTAATAGAAGAATTTAAACGGCTATTACAACAGGACAATATTTTGCCTGAGCAATGCCATATTGGTATGGCACCGATTGCAATTGCGCTTACAAGTATTCAGGCACAGCTCAAGGATGCGGTTCGGACAATTTACACGGTGGCTCAGGATGTATCGCGTGTAGCGGGAACGGGTGCGTATACAGGTGAAGTGAGTGCAGAATTGCTCAAGGATAGCCAAATTGATTTTGTTTTGGTTGGCCATTCCGAGCGTCGTGAATTATTTGGTGATGGTGTCGAAACACTTCAGTCAAAATTGTATAATGCGTTGAATGCTGGTCTCAATGTGATTTACTGTGTGGGTGAAAGCCTTGAGCAGCGTGAGCAGGGACTGGCTGAGCAAGTGGTATTGCAACAAATCTGTGATATCGCCTCAGTGGTGAAGCCTGAACAGTGGCAAAATATTGTGGTTGCTTATGAGCCGATCTGGGCGATTGGTACGGGAAAAACTGCGTCGCCAGCAGATGCCCAAACCATGCATGCAAAAATCCGTGAGGGGCTAAAGCAAATTACACCTGTAGGTGCGCAAATGGCGATCTTATATGGTGGCAGTGTTAAGCCTGAAAATGCGGCTGAATTGGCGGCATGTCCAGATATTAATGGTGCCTTGGTGGGTGGTGCATCACTCAACGCACAATCTTTTTACCAAATTGCAAAAGCATTTGCACAAAATAAGTAACGGGGAATAGAAATGTATAGTTTTATACTCGTTGTACATATCATTTTAGCAATCTTGATTATTGCATTGGTTTTGGTACAACAAGGTAAGGGTGCGGAAGCAGGCGCGTCATTCGGTGGCGGTGGTGCGGCAACAGTATTTGGTGCATCTGGGGCGGGAAATTTCCTGACCCGTTTAACTGCGATCTTTACTGCATTGTTTTTCGTCACTAGTTTAACCCTGGCGGTTTTTGCGAAAAAACAGACCATAGATGCTTATAGTTTAAAAACTGTGCAAAGTTCAACGTCTGTTCCTACAACATCGCCTGAAACTTCATCAAATGCACCGAAAACGACAGAATAAGTCGAATTAATCCTTTCCTTTTGGGATTTAAAGGAATAGAATGCGTCCCAGAAAGCTGCGGTGGTGGTGGAATTGGTAGACACGCTACCTTGAGGTGGTAGTGCTTTCGGGCGTGGGGGTTCAAGTCCCCCCTTCCGCACCAAGCTTAATAACCAGTAAGTTTGGTGTTGCAGTGATTGTTGATGCGGGATGGAGCAGTCTGGTAGCTCGTCGGGCTCATAACCCGAAGGTCGTTGGTTCAAATCCAGCTCCCGCTACCAAGTTTCTTAAAGGAGGCTCACAGTAAGGTGGGCCTTTTTGCACAGTGGGCAATGCTTTTCTGTG
Source organism: Acinetobacter sp. (assembly GCA_046347365.1). Taxonomy (GTDB): domain Bacteria; phylum Pseudomonadota; class Gammaproteobacteria; order Pseudomonadales; family Moraxellaceae; genus Acinetobacter. Next base: position 13,412 of record JAXMGF010000001.1, read on the forward strand.
TAAAATAGGGGCGATTTACGCCCTTTTTTATTGGTTGTTTGGCTGTCGTGTAGTGTCGATATGAGTCGTATGGCGTGATCAAGAACATCATGCTTCACTATACGGGATTGATTGGCTCGCATGAGAGCAACGAGAGTAAATGAAATTATCAAATAAATCTCAAGCATTATATGATCTTATCGCACCAGCTGTGGCTGCCTGTGGTGTAGATTTATGGGGGATTGAGTTCCTGCCACAAGGTAAACGTTCTTTATTACGCATTTTTATTGATAAACCGATTGATGAGAGTGCTGAACCTGTCCTGAATGAAGAGGGTGAGGTTGAACAAGGTCGTGGCATTGGTGTCCAAGATTGTGTGTTGGTCACGCAACAAGTGGGTGCAATGCTCGATGTCCATGATCCAATTTCAGGTGAATATGCTTTAGAAGTTTCTTCACCAGGCTGGGACCGTCCATTCTTTCAGTTGTCACAAATGTCTGGCTATATTGGACAACAAGTCGCTTTACGATTAATTGCTGCTGTCGAGAATCGCCGTAAATTTCAGGCAAAACTTATCACGGTCGATCTGGAGAACGAAATGATTCAGGTTGAGGTAGAGGGTAAGCATGTGCTTGAGATTGATAGTCATAATATTGATAAAGCAAATTTAATCTATCAAGACTAATATTAACTTAATTGTATAAGAAATCGGTAGGTGACTTATGGGCCGTGAAATTCTTACCGTTGCAGAAACGGTTAGTAATGAAAAAGGTGTGAGTCGTGAAGCGATCTTCCAAGCCTTAGAGCAAGCGCTGGTTGCGGCAACGAAGAAAAAGTTTTACGACGGCACACACTCGGAAGAAGCTCAGCTTCGAGTTGAGATTGATCGTAAAACAGGCGATTACCGCACGTTCCGTCAATGGACTGTCGTTGCGGATGAAGATCATGAAATGCCTGCATGTCAGGATGCCATCTCTGATGTAGACCCATCGAAGTGGTCGATTGGTGATGTGCGTGAGCTGGAAGTTGAATCGATTGAATTTGGTCGTATTGCCGCGCAAATTGCCAAGCAGGTGATTGTGCAAAAGATTCGTGAGGCAGAGCGTGCACTGGTTGCAGATGCTTATGAGTCAAAAGTAGGCGAGCTGATTTACGGTGAAGTGAAAAAGCAAACCAAAGATGGCTTTATCATTGATCTTGGTGACAACGCTGAAGCGTATCTGGCACGTGAAGAAACCATTCATAAAGAGATTTTACGTCCTAAGCAACGTATTAATGCCATTTTGTATAGCGTCAACCGTGAAGGTCGTGGTGCGCAATTATTATTGTCTCGTGCCCGTCCTGAGATGTTAATTGCATTGATGAAAAAAGAAATTCCAGAAATTTCTGAAGAAATCATCGAAATTAAGGCGGCAGCACGTCAGCCTGGCGTTCGTGCTAAAATTGCAGTGAAAACCAATGACCATCGTATTGACCCTGTGGGTGCTTGTATTGGGATGCGTGGTACACGTATCCAGGCGGTACAGCAGGAGTTGAATGGTGAGCGTATTGATGTTGTGGTGTGGTCTGATGACCCAGCGCAATATATCGCAAGCGCATTGGAACCAGCTGATGTATCTGGAATCGTCCTTGATGAAGATGCACACAGTGCGGATATCATTTTCGCCACCAATGACCAGTTGGCGCGTGCCATTGGTTCGCAGGGGCAAAATGTTCGTTTGGCATCGGAATTAACGGGTTATAAACTCGACATGATGCTGGAAGAAGAGTATCGTGCTCGTCAGCAAAATGAGGCACAGCAATATCTGGATATGTTTATGTCCCGTCTCGATATTGAAGAAGATTTGGCTATGGCTTTGGTCGAAATGGGCTTCACTGCTCTGGAAGAAATTGCCTATGTGCCAGCTGAGACATTTGATGAAATCGAGCTTGAGGCTGATTTGGTCGAATTGCTGCAAAGCCGTGCAAAAGAGGCTGCTTTAACCGATGCGTTAAAACAGCAGGAAAATATTCAAGAGCCAAGTGCGGAACTTCTCGGTATGGATGGTATGACCACCGAGATTGCCTATGCATTGGCGGCGCGTGGTGTGGTTACGATTGATGACTTGGCGGACCAAGCGACTGATGATATTTCAGATATCGAAGGCTTGGGCCATGACAAAGCAGGTCAATTAATCATGAAAGCACGTGAATCATGGTTTAACTAGGAGATAATAGATGACGGACAAGTCGATTCAAGAGTTAGCGCTCAGCGTAGAACGTCCTGTAGAGAAACTCCTGGAACAGGTTCGCGATGCAGGTCTACCACAGCGTAAAGCAGATGACATTATTACCACTGAACAGCAGGATACTTTGGTTAATCACCTGAAAAAAGTACATGGTCAGGGCGGTGGTAACACAGGAAAAATTGCGTTGAAACGTACAACTACCCACACAGCCAAAGTCACCAGCACTTCGGGTAAAGCAAAAAGTATCAATGTTGAGGTGCGTAAAAAGCAGGTTTTTGCCAAGCCAAATCCAGAGCAGATCGCTGCGGAAGCCAAAGCACGTGCTGAAGCTGAGGCGAAAGCCCGTGCTGAGCAAAAAGGGCGTGAAGAAGCGGATAGCAAAGCTCGTATTCATGGTGAACAAAAAACCAATGCGACTTTGGAAGCCATGCGTGCAGCACATACTTCTGAAAGTGCTTCACAAACTCCTGCAAAAACCGCAGTTGTGGTGAAAAAACGGGGTAGTGACAAGGTGATTAAAGCACCTGTTGTTAAGCCAACAGAAACACCTGAACAGAAAAAAGCCCGTGAAGCAGAAGCAGCCAAGTTAAAGGCGACTGAGGAAGCTGTACGTCGTAAAGCTGCAGAAGAGGCGCAGAAGCGTACGCTGGAGCAAATGCGCCAGATGGCTTCGAAATATTCAAATGATGATGCAACCACAACCATTCGTGTGATTGATGATTCACCTTTAGCCGCTGGACTTGTTGGTCAGGCGTATGAAGATTCTTTCAACAAGGAAGACCGTGAAATCAAGCGTGGCGGTGCAACTGCAAATCCACGTGCAAGCAAGAAAGGTGGTCGGGGTGGCGATGCCCAGGCGGAGCAGAGCTTTAGCAAGAGCCATCATAAGCGTGGCTTGAAAACCAGCCAGTCAAACAAACATGGTTTTGAAAAGCCTGTTAAGAAACAGATTTATGATGTAGAGATTGGTGAGAAGATCATCGTTGCCGATCTTGCACAAAAAATGGCGGTTAAGGTTCGTGAAGTCATCAAGACCCTGATGAAGATGGGTGAGCTTGTGACCCAGAACCAGGCCATTGAACAGGATACAGCAGTTCTTGTGGTTGAGGAACTAGGGCATAACCCTGTTCTTGTTTCTGATACGCAGGCAGAAGATAACTTGCTGGTTGCGGCTGAAGAGGCGCGTGGTGAGCAAACTACTCGTCCACCAGTGGTAACGATCATGGGTCACGTTGACCATGGTAAAACATCGTTACTGGACCGTATCCGTCGCTCTAAGGTGGCAGCGGGTGAAGCGGGTGGTATTACCCAGCATATCGGTGCATATCACGTTGAAACTGAGAAAGGCATTATTACTTTCCTCGACACACCAGGACACGCGGCGTTTACATCAATGCGTGCACGTGGTGCAAAAGCGACTGATATCGTGGTTCTCGTGGTTGCGGCTGATGATGGTGTGATGCCACAAACAGCCGAAGCGATTGACCATGCGCGTGCTGCTGGAACCCCGATTATTGTTGCCATCAACAAGATGGATAAAGAATCAGCGGATCCAGATCGTGTATTAAATGAATTGACCACTAAAGGTATTGTGCCTGAGGAGTGGGGCGGTGATGTTCCGATTGCAAAAGTTTCGGCACACTCTGGTGCGGGAATTGATGAACTACTTGACTTGATCTTGATTCAGTCTGAACTGATGGAGCTTAAAGCTTCAGCAGAAGGTGCAGCACAAGGTGTGGTGATTGAAGCGCGTGTTGACAAAGGTCGCGGTGCAGTAACGTCAATTCTTGTACAAAATGGTACCTTGAATATTGGTGATCTGGTTCTTGCTGGTTCATCTTATGGTCGTGTACGTGCGATGGTGGATGAAAATGGTAAGCGTATTACATCAGCAGGCCCTTCGATTCCAGTTGAAATCTTAGGTTTACCTGATGCACCAATGGCAGGCGATGAAGTACTTGTCGTGAATGACGAGAAGAAAGCGCGTGAAGTTGCCGATGCTCGTTCAGACCGTGAACGTCATAAGCGTTTAGAGCGTGCAAGTGCAATGCGTCTTGAAAACATCATGGCATCTATGGGTAAAAAAGATGTTCCTTATGTGAATGTTGTACTCAAAACTGATGTGCGTGGTACTTTGGAAGCGCTTCATGTTGCACTTGATGAACTTTCTACTGATGAAGTGAAAGTACGTGTTATCGGTTCTGGCGTTGGTGCGATCACTGAGTCAGATGTAACGCTAGCTGAATCATCAGAAGCAGTGTTGTTAGGTTTCAACGTGCGTGCAGACAATACGGCCCGTCAAAAATCTGATCAGGATGGCATTGATATCCGTTATTACAGCGTGATCTATCATTTAATTGATGATGTAAAAGCTGCAATGAGTGGTAAGCTTGCACCTGAACACCGTGAAACAATTCTGGGTGTTGCAGAAGTACGTGAAGTGTTCCATTCAAGTAAGTTTGGTGCAGCAGCTGGCTGTATGGTACTTGAAGGTACATTGCATCGTAATAAACCGATTCGCGTATTACGTGATGACGTGGTTGTATTCCAAGGTGAACTTGAATCTCTTCGTCGTTATAAAGAAGTGGTTGAAGAAGTTCGTGCTGGTATGGAATGTGGCCTTGCAGTCAAAGGCTATAAAGACATCAAAGTTAAAGACAAGATCGAAGTCTATGATGTTCAATTGATTAAACGGAGTCTTTAATGGCGGGTAGCCAACGCTTAAAGCGCATGGCGGATTCAGTACAACGTGAGTTGTCTGAGCTGATCCGTCAAGAGCTTAAAGATCCTCGCTTAGGTGGTCTAGTGACCATCTCTGCGGTGAAAGTCAGTGCAGACATGGGTTATGCTGAAGTTTATGTCACTGTGATGGGACGTGAACTTGGTGATGAGCAAAGTGAAGTCGCAAATAAAGAAACTTTAGATGTATTGAATAAGGCTTCTGGTTTTTTGCGTCATGAGTTGAGCCGTCGTATCAAGACACGTATTACGCCAAGATTGCGTTTCCATTACGATAAAACTAATGCCTATGGTAACTATATGTTTGGTCTGATCGCGGAAGCTGTGAAAGATCTGCCTCAACAAGGGCAAGACGATAAAGAATAAGTTCTAAAAGAAAGCCACCTTCGGGTGGCTTTCTTTATAGATGAATAATGTTATTAAAAAAGACCAACTATAGTTGGTCTTTTTTTTCTGTATTACGATGGTAACGTTGCCATGGTAGCGGACGATTTAAAGCTTCTGGAACATCACCACTGGTTGAGCGCAAACGTAAATGAATTGCAGCTTGTGCCATCAAATTTGCAGATACTGGGGCAGTAATAAATGCAAATAAAGTAATCAATAATTCAGCAAAACCGAAACGACCTTGAGTCGCTCCAAATATCATAGCTGCAATTAAAAAACTTCCTAAGCCTAGCGTACTTGATTTAGTCGGTGCATGCAGACGCATAAATAAGTCGGGTAAGCGAATCATTCCGATGGAACCTACGAGCATGAAAAATGCACCAAAGATCAAAAAGAACGAAATGATAATCTCAAAAATTATTTGCATAACCACTCTCCTTAATCAATCACATGTCCAGTGGTAAAATAGCGAGCCAGTGCAACAGTTGAAACGAAACCGAGCATCGCCACCAATAGAGCACCTTCAAATACATTGGTACTTGCCCAGTAAATACCCAGCACCACAACCAAACAGGTGGCATTGAGGAACAGTGTATCCAATGCGAGCAGACGGTCAATCACAGACGGGCCAATAATCAGGCGGATGAGGCAAAGGAACATGGAGAGGGTAATGGCAATTAGACCAATACCCAGCGCATACGGTAAAATCGTCATTTACTTGCTCCCTTGTTCAGCTTTACATCAAAGATTTCAATCAAAGGCATTTCATAGCGCTTTTTAATATCCTGAATATCCAGCTCGGTATCATCTGTGCTGAGTGCGTGAACGAGGATATCCCCCCGTTCCTGATCAATCCCTGCTGAAACAGTTCCAGGGGTGGTGGTAATGATCATCGCCAGCAAGGTGTTGATCTGTTCATGTTCCGTTTCCAGTGGCACGCGATACCATTTCGGGTGCAGATGATCCAGTGGACCCAGCACCAGTTTGGCAATACGAAAATTTGAAACGATGATATCCCACAGCACCACAAACACCAATCTGATCGCAGGCAGCCAGTGAATGTGGGGGGTTCTGGCAATAAAGGGACGTACCAGACGGGGAATGACAATCGCCAGTAACAGCGCCATTAAAATGTCAGTCGCGTCCACACTGTGCGATAGCATCAGCCAGCTCAGAAATACCAGAAATGACACAAAGGGATGGGGGAGCCAACGGTCAAGCAAGCTTATTTTTTGCATGTCAGTGTTCCTCCATTGGCTTTAGCTGGGTTGAATTTGGAATTGTCGGCATATCCAGTGTTTGTTCAGCAATCTGGCGCTGCTTGTATTCCGAGATATGCTCACCCTGTAGGGTTGCTTTGGAAATAACATCGGGAATCAGCACGGCATTGTGGTCTTCAACTTCGCCGCCATATTTAGTTTCAGGCAGATAGGCTGGATCATAAGGCTGTACGCTGATCACACGACCCTGTGCATCTGTTTTTAAAATGGCCTGATTGTAGAGCGCATGGTTCTGGATTTGCTGTGCGGTGGATACTGTATAGTTGTAGATCGGAGCCGCAAACACAACATAAGCCATCAGCCCTGCCAAAATGATATAAATGGCTGTGTCATTACGGTTGGGTGCATAGGCTGGCAATCCCTGATAAGTTTGATAGGCTGCTTCATTCGGGTTCATCTCGGGAGGGCTAGCACGCCAGAACAGAATAAACCCCACCCGAGTGAATGCCAAAATACTCAGTAGGCTAACGATCAGGATAATGGCGATAATCCAGCCCTGATACGCCGTTTCAGCGGTGGCCTGTAAAATAAAGACCTTACCCAGAAAGCCACTAAATGGTGGTAAACCTGCCATCATCATTGCTATCAGGAAATAGGTCAGTGCCGCTGCCTTTTCATTCTTGATTTTGGGTGCAACTTTCAGATGATCCTTGAACATGCCGCGTTGGGCGGTAATCCAGCCACAGAACAGATAGAATGCAGCGGCAATCAGGGTACTATGCACCAGATAATACAGACCCGCTGACCATGCCTGTGTGTTGAACATGGCAATAGCGATCAGCAATGTACCCACAGATGACAGCACCATGAAGCCAACAAAACGACGCAGCCGTTCTGCACCAATTGCACCAATCACCCCATAAATCGAAGTGATCAGGCCAATCAACAATAGTGTGTTTTTAAAAATGCTTTGTGCCATGGCATCGTCAAACACTGTGCCATTAACACGTAAAATCGCATAAATCCCAACCTTGGTCATAATGGTAAATATGGCGGCAACAGGTGTGCTGGCAACCGCATAGGTCTTTGGCAGCCAGAATCCGACAGGCAGCATTGCGGCCTTGATGCCAAACACTACAAACAGCAGTAGGCCACCTGCAATTGCCAGCTTGTGCTGGTCATCGTCCAGTGTAGGCAGGATACGACCCACATCTGCCATATTTAGGCTGCCAACACTGCCATAAATCATGCCCAGACCAATCAGGAACAGGGCGGATGCCAGTAGGTTGATGGTGACGTAATGGATACCCAACTGGAATCTTTGACGACCCTGACCATGTAGTAACAGTACATAGGAGGCCATTAACAGGATTTCAAAGAATACAAACAGGTTAAACAGGTCACCTGTCAGGAATGCACCACAGACTCCCATGAGCAGGAAGTGGAACATGGTGTGGAAATAGCGTCCGCGGGTGTCCCAGTTGTCGCTGGCATACCAGATTACGGGAACGGCCAGTGCATAGGTCAGCACCAGCATAAATGCCGATAAGCGATCCAGTACCAGTACAATACCAAACGGGGCAGACCATTCGCTGAGCTGGTAAACACTAATCTGACCTGTACTGGCAATCATCAGGTAACTGATGGCGGTCAGCAGACCGAGAATTGCTGAAGTCAGGCTGATGCCACGCCGCCAGGGTTGTCGCCAGTCCTGTTTTAATGAACCTGCCCCAGGGTTACCCAGTAGCAACAGCATAAAGCTGGTCAATGCTGGAATCAGGATACTGATGATTGGAGTGTGAGTCTGCCAGAAAGTATTCAAATCAAACATTATGGCTCATCCTCACGTGGGTCATAGGTCAGGGTCGGCTCTTCCTTGGAGTCGACATGATCATTTCCCGATTCATAACGGCTGCGTAGTGCCAGTTGCACAACAAAGGCGGTGGTGGCAAATCCAATCACGATTGCAGTCAAAACCAGTGCCTGTGGCAAGGGGTCGGTGACCTTGGTGGTTTCCGTCAAAATGGCGGGAGCATTGACCTGTAAACGTCCCATCGCAAATAGGAACAGGTTCACGGCATAGCCGATCATGGCAAGGCCAAGCACCACGGGAAAGGTTCTGGCACGCAGGATGAGGTAAATCCCTGTGGCGGTGAGTAGACCAATTGCCGAAGCCAATAAAAATTCAAGGCTGATCATTTATTTGTCTCCATTGGGAATAGGGCCAGACATGCTGGAGTGACGTGAGTCTCCCAGTACCGAGATCAATAACATGGTCGCCCCGACGACCGTGATATATACGCCTGTATCAAATCCGACTGCTGAGGCAAGATGCATTTTGCCCAGTAGGGGTTCACATAAATGTGCGCGCTGGTCAGGAATGGACGTGACCAGAACCATGCCGCAATACCTGTCAATCCTGCAATGGTCAATCCTGAACCAATCCAGATTTCATAGAGACGACCAGACCGAGCTCCAATCATACGTTCAGCCTGTTCCTGACCCAACACAATATATTGAATGATCAGTGCCATCGCGGTAATCAGTCCCGCGATAAAACCACCACCTGGATAGTTGTGTCCACGCATGAAAATATAGGTGTGACCACCAGTGCAAGCGGCAGTATCCATGATGCGGTAATACGTAACATCAATGGGGATGGATTGAAGCGATAGGTGAACCCTGGGTCATGGTGGTGCCATGCGCACGCATACCATCCATCAAACAGAGTGCACCAATGGCGGCAATGCCCAAAACGGTAATTTCACCGAAAGTATCGAAACCACGGAAATCCACAAGGATGACGTTGACCACATTCGAGCCGCCACCCAGAGGAATCGACTGTTGCATAAAGAACCATGAAATTGAATTATGGTCACGGGTTAAAATCAGCCAGCTAATCCAACCAATACATACCACCTGCAATGGCCAGACTGGCATCGCGCCAGCGCCGTGAGCGACTGGATTCATAAGGCGTGAGCTGTGGCAGCAAGGATAGGCTCATCAGCAGTAACACAGTGGTCACGATATCAACCGTAATTTGGGTCAGGGCAAGGTCGGGAGCTGACAGGGTAATAAACACCATGGTGACCGCAGACCCACCGCACTAATTAAAGCAGAAGCTTTAATCCGTTCGTGGTGAGACCACAGCATCATCCAACAGCCCGAGAATAATGTGAGCCATAAGACCACAGCAATCCATGGAGCATGGCTAAGCTCACGTGTGCCAGTTGTTAATCCTGATTGAATAAGGGTAAACCCACCATGATGATGCTAAAGAAAACAATCCAGATAACTTTGTAGAGAACCTGTTTCAGTCTTTTGTTTGATTTTTCGACTAGTAAGTAAGAGATGCTTCAGGAATGATTCAAATAAAAAGTTTGCCTTGGAATTTACCTAAATAAGGGTCTAAGTCAATTTTACGTAAATGCTGATTTTTAATGAGGCTAAAGTAAAATAAACCACCACCCATTAATGCAACTAGACTCATGATTAAAGGTGCATTAATACCATTAACAAATCGCTAAATGAACACCCTCAAATTCAGGTTGAGCCAAACTCGCGCGCGTTACACTATTCACGACTGTTCCAGCCAATGGTGGGCAGAATGCCGACAGAATACATAATGTCGCTAATATAATCGCAGGTAAGCGCATTCCGAGAGGTGGTTCGTGTGCATCTTTATTAAGATGTTTACCAAGCCCACCATCAAAGAACACGCCATGTACCAAGCGAATAGAATAAGTAACAGCAAAAATACCGGATAAAGTTGCCACGATCGCTGCAATTATCATTACTGGACCTGATAGGTTTGCCAGTAATTCCGTAAAGAACATCTCTTTGGAAATAAAGCCATTGGTTAGCGGTACACCAGCCATCGAAGCAGCGGTGATCATGGTTAAAGTACCTGTGAACGGAAGAAGTTGCCAGATACCACTGAGCTTACGTAAATCACGTGTTCCTGTTTCATGATCAATAATGCCTGCAATCATGAAAAGAGCAGCTTTGAATGTTGCATGATTAATGATATGAAAGATTGCTGCTGCAACAGCGAGTGGTGAACCGATGCCGAGTAAACAAACAATCAAACCTAAATGGCTGATGGTTGAATAAGCTAAAAGCCCTTTGAGATCTTCTTTAAATATGGCGAAACCCGCTGCCATACATAAAGTGAATAAACCGACGAAAGTTACGATATTGTGGTACAACGCTGCCCCAATAAAGAGTGGCGCTAAGCGGGCTAATAAAAATATACCTGCTTTCACCATCGTTGCTGAATGGAGATAGGCTGAAACAGGCGTAGGTGCTGCCATTGCATTTGGCAACCAAAAGTGAAATGGGAATTGCGCACTTTTGGTAAATGCGCAACAAAAATCAGTAATAGAGTGGGTAAAAATAATGGATGCTGTTGGATGGTATCTTTCATCAGCACCAGTTGATCAATTTCATACGTTCCCGTAATCTGGCCAAGCAGCACAAAGCCCCCCAGCATGGCAAGGCCGCCCATACCTGTAAGGGTCAGGGCCATACGTGCGCCACGCTGCGCGGCGTCGCTGGCTCAGTAACCGACCAACAGGAAGGAGATACTGGTCAGCTCCCAGAACACCAATAGGATGATCAGGTTGTTCGAAAGCGAGATGCCCAGCATGGCTGCCATAAACAGCATCAGCAACAAATACAGTTTACTCAGTGAGTTTTTTGGACTGAGGTAGAAATAGGCATAAATATAAATGAGCGTACCGATACCGCTAATCAGCAGGCCAAACAATAAACCGAGCGCATCCAGACGAAAACTCAGGTTGATGCCCAGTTGTGGCAGCCAATCCCAGCTTTGCAGCAGAGTATTGCCCTGAAGAACCGTTTCTGCCTGGATCAGAAGTAAAATAAAACAACTCAGGCTGATGCCAATTGCCCCAAGTGCCGTCACGCCCCGTGAAATACGTTGCAGTTGTGAGACAAGGGTGGTGCCGAGTATGAGCGGTAATAAGATAATAATCGGTAGCACACTGGTATCCATATTGATGATTTAGGTCGGGAGACCTAAGGATGAACTTTCTTTCAGGATTCACAGGCACTCAAGGAGAATACCAAAACTTCAAATCCAGAAACCCAATCAAGTGAATAGGGACAGTCACAAGTTGTATTGCACAACTTGAAAATAAAAAATGAAATTTATTTTACTATAAAGTCGCAATAAAAATCTGATGTTATTACATGAAGTTACATATCATGTTGATGGATTATTTTCAATACTGCATTGAACCGTATTTCAAAGTGGGCTTTGTTGTGGTGTGTCATCAATCTTGAGCAAATTCAATAAATCAGACTTTTCCTGTGGATTCAGTGCCTGTATCTGGTGGAATAATGCATCCATTTTGGTTAATGTCGGTTCAGAGGGCAGGAGTGGTAGGGTTTGGGTCTCACTCTCTGGTTCAGGCTGCACCAAATCCTGATATAAGGTGGAAAGCTGCTGTTGTGATGCCTCCAGCTGAATTGGGTAAATACCGTGCTGATCCAGTTTTAGGCACTGATAATGCAGCCCATGTTCAAGCAATTCATCACGGTTGCCTGTCACAATGATTTGCAGGCGGGGAAATGCCTCATGCAAGCGCTCAAGAATTTCGGCACATGCATTCTGGTCCAACTGCATATCCACGTGGTCAATCAGCAGGATGCCCTCGCCCTCCAGGCATGGCTCAAAGCTATGTTGATTGAGCAGGCATAATCGGCGGCTAATATCACCCACCAGCGCAATCCAGGTTTTTTCTGATGCAGACAGTTGCTGAAATGGCATCACCCGATCTTCATAACGCACCATCAGTTGCAGCTTGGGAACATACTGAATGTAAAGGTCTTGCAGCTTGGGAAAAACGGTATTCAGGCTGGTTTTCAGGGCATGCAGGTTGGGTGCCGAGAGCTGTTTGGGGTGCTTGACCAGTTCCAGTTGCAATTCTTGTAATATTTCGGACTGATTCTGCTGGTTAAAATCGTTACCCATCAGGCGTCTGACAATATGGGCCGAGTGCGCATTCTCGACATCGCTGATTTCCCGCAACCATTCAAAAAAACGTGCAAAGGTGGTGTAGGGAATGGGTGTTAAATCATAGGCTGAAATGTCCTGCAAGGTGCCTGGCACATTTTTACTCTGTAGATTCACTTCGTGTACAAAACGTTCCGCAGGATAGTAGGCAATCATTGGCAAACCCAGCAAGGGGTCCTGTTGATTCATCTTTTGGTATAGGGTCACCATCTGGTCAAGCTGCTGGCTTTCAACCTGGCTAATTCCCACCCCCTGACTATTAAAGGTTTTGTAGAGTTTCCAGCTACAGCGTTGTGTGTCGGCTGCCTGTGCAGCGCTACTTTCAGTCAAGCCATGATTGAGTTCCTCACTCATGTGTACCTGAATCTGGATTTTGGCCTGTAGCCGAGTCAGCATAATGTCCTGATCCGCAATCACAACACCCGCAGTACGAATATCCTTATAGCGTGCCGAAAACCAGGTCAGAGCCTGATAGATATTTTTTAGAATGGTGGTTTTACCTGTGGACTGGTCACCCAGAATCAGGGTAATCGGATATTGTTCAGGTTGAAACTCAATGTTTAAGTGCCGAAACCTGGCAACATGCTTAAATAGAACCGATTCAAGTTGCATAAGTTCACCTCAGTCACGAGCGCTTTAACCTACGGACTGGCGAAGACTTGAGGGAGCGCTTTGTTTTAGCTTTAATTGTTGTATCAGGTCATAAAGATGATGGATATTTAAACTTACTTTAGCACGCGTACAGGCGACGTAAAGTAGTCTTAATTCCTCATCTGTAATTTTATGTTCCAGTCCGTTAATCTTGAACTGGTAATCATCTTCAATATGCACCCGATTCCATTCCAGCCCCTTGGCCTTATGCGCGGTTGAGATCACATAGTCTGCCTGTTCAATCGGGGTAATTTTCGCCAATGCCTTTTTCAATGGTTCAGTACCATGTTCATCCACCAGCTTGACCAAAGGCTTGATGTCACTGCCATCATTGGTTTCACAATACTCATGCACATCATGCCATGAATTAAACCACGCCAGTTCAGGCACATCGGTAATGCGTTTGCCCTGTTTTAACAAACTCGCTGCATCCACAAATCGACTGAGTTTTTGATGGTCGGCTTGCAGGCTGACCTTATCACCATGCAGCAAGCCTGAAAGCAGTAATTCCATTGCACGCGCATTGGTACGACACAAAATTGCATCGCGCATTTTGGTATGGGGTTTATTCACCACACTCGATTTAACATTTGGATTGCCCAATAACGGAACAGTTTCGTTTAATGCACCAAGCAGACTATTGGCAACATCAGCAATCGCATCACCAAAACGGAAAGAGGTCGTTAAACGGCTTTCATGTAAAGGCATCTGTTGCATTGCATTGACTGCACCACGCCACGCATAAATTTGCTGATGTGCATCACCGACATAAATCACTTGTGTGCTTTTTTGACGTAGTAAAATACCCAACATGAGTGGGTCAGCATCTTGTGCTTCATCAAACAGAACATAATCTGTTGGAATATTAGGTTCGGATAATGCCCAAAGTTTGAGGTAAATATCGTGACCAATCCCTGCTTGATGGTTTTGATCAATTGACTCTAACCAACGGCGTTCAACTGCTGGATATAAGTGTTGTTGTAACGATTCAATATCATCTTGGTGCAACCAGCTTGGCGCTTGAATATGGCGAGGGGCAGGGTATTGTGAGCTGGTCGAGCAGAAATAGCTGACAGCATTGGCAACTAAACTCGCAAGGCGACTTGGCATCAGCACATATTTTTCATAACGTCCGCCCATGAGACGGCGGAGCGTAATAGGTTCTAAACGATATTCTTTAGCGATAAAACTTGGGCTTAAGCGAGGTAGTCGTAATTTATCAGTCACGCCACGCGGTACGCTACGAAAGGCAAGAGAGTGAAAGGTACGACAATTGACATTGCCGTGAAATTTACTCTGTGCTTCAGATGCAATCGCTTTGTTAAAAGCCAAATACATACCACGCCGTTCGGGCATGGCATCACTGATCATTTGTAAAGTCGTGGTTTTACCTGTGCCAGCATAGGCAATCACTTTAAAGGACTGACCTAAACGCGCGTTATCTATTGCAATCGCTTGCTCATAGGTAGCTTTGGGTTTCTCGATATTCGACACAGGCGAGGTTTACGCTTCTTGACTACGATTGGCTTTTTCAACCAAGCCAGATAGACCTTGGCGACGAGCAAGTTCATCAAGGACTTCTTGTGGATCAAGGTCGAAGTAGCCGAGCATGACAATACTGTGGAACCATAAATCTGCAACTTCATAAATCAGATCATGCTTATTTTCTAAAGAAGCATGTGCTGCATAATCTTTGGCTGCAATAATGCTTTCCACACTTTCTTCGCCGACTTTTTCTAAAATTTTATTGATGCCTTTTTTGTATAGGCTGGCAACATAAGAACTATCTGCTTCAGCTTTTTTGCGTTCTTGCATCAAACGACCTAAGTGACTAAGTACGTCAACTTGTTCAGCCTGACCATGATCGTGTGCTTCGACTTTCGCAGATGCACCGTAAATTGCAGTTGGATCTTTCAGTTGAGCATCAACAATTTCCCAACCTTTTGGCGTGAGTTTACGATAAAAACAAGACTCACGACCCGTATGGCAAGCAATTCCGCCGTGCTGCTCAATTTGCAGAATAATCACATCGGCATCGCAATCCAAACGAATTTCATGCACGGTTTGAAAGTGTCCCGATTCTTCGCCCTTATGCCAAAGTTTTTGGCGTGAACGTGAGTAATACACCGCCTGATTTTTTTCAGCAGTCAGTTGTAAAGCTTCACGATTCATCCAAGCAACCATTAACACGCGACCTGTTTGATGATGTTGTGCAATGGCAGGAACAAGACCATTGGAATCAAATTTAACTTCATCTAACCAGTTTGACATGCGTGAAATCCGTTGTGGGCAAAGCAGCTAGTTTAGCGTTTGTGGCTAGGGTTGGCTATGCTTGTTGGGTAAAAAATGCTTTAGGGGCTGGATTGGATATAAGTACTCATGAGTTTTTTTGTTTTCTATTTCGAGAAAGGGTATTGCAGTGTCTTTCGGTTTTTCACCAAAGCTGATGACCTCAAAATTCAATGCGGAGTGATAAAATTGGCAGGTGGTTTTAATATCAGCAACTGTCAGAACTAAGTGATCTAAATGGCTAATTTTCATAATTCAGCTCTTTTTGAGGTTATTCATATTCAGGCAAAGACTCACTTTTTCTACTGAACGTATTATCGCGTTCAGTATATTGTGCGACTTGTTGATAGCTCATTTGTTCGAACATACCCGTTTTTAAGCCTGAAATGGTGATTGCCATTTCTTTACGGAAATAGGGGAGTTGGTACATCCACGGAAAAGTAAGATCACGTAAACCACCCGCCCACCAGTGGTCAGATTGATAAAGTGGAGTCAGTAAACGGCTGAGGAATTGATAGAACTGGGTCGAAGAACGACGCTGTTGGTGATAGTTTTGCCACAACACTGCCCAGTCAATCTGCTGATTTTTCCTGGCGCGCTGCAAGGACTGTGAAAAGGCCCATGCATCCAACAAAGCCATATTGGCCCCTTGCCCGAGTTGAGGGCTCATGGCATGGGCAGCATCACCGATCACCCCAATTCGCACCTTGTCCAAACTGGGACATCACCACATCACGGTATTGGGCTGACAACCACTGAGATTGATTTTGTTGATCAGCCAAAAGCTGTTTCAACCATTCAGCCACATCAGGCCAGCGATCTGAAACCTGCTTTAACCATTGCCGCTTTGCCGATTCATCCTTTAAAAATGATTGCAGTTGTGCGGTGGGCAAACTCCAGAAGATGCTGGAAAGTCGCTGTTGTGGTGCAGAGGGAATTGCACCTGTCGGTAAAATCCCCATCATGATCTTGGAACGATCATAAAATTGATGCAGGATTTCAGAGTCCAATACAGGACATTCAGGCACAATACTCCATGCAGCACCCCATGGATAAGCCTGATCAACCTTAACCCATTCTTTGGGGCGAAGTTGGCTTCGTGCGCCATTGGCAATCAGGACAGCATCAAAACAGGCATCAAATTTCTGTTGTTGATAAGACCCGATGAGTCGAACCTCATGGGTACTTTCCTGAATCTGATCAACGCCATGTCCCATTTTCCAGTTGATCTGGCTGGAATATTCAGCCAACTTTTGCATCAGCACATGACATAAGGTGGCACGATGTATGCCTAAACCGTAAAGATGATTTCCAGCCTGATGGTAATGGCTATTGACCAACAGACGCTGATCGGCAAGTTTTCCCTCCAGCCCTGTAACTTTTGCTCCAAGTTTTAAGGCTGCATCAAGTACACCAAGATGTTCAAAGACTGCCAGGCCAGCAGGTTGTAATAATAAGCCTGCACCCACAGGCGCGAGCTCATCCACCTGTTCAAAAATGGTGACCAGATGACCCTGACGGGCCAGTAAAATGGCAGTGGCGAGTCCTGCTGTACCCGCCCCAATAATCGCAAAATGGGGTGTTTTCATTGTTTGTTCTTATGCAGTCGTTATTGGGTTGTTTTTAAAGAGAATGCGACTTAATCCTATACCACTTCCCAACGTTTGATAATAGCTGGCAAATCAATTTCGAGGTGGAAGAACAATAATTAGTTTGACCAATAAAGATTAAAGTCGGGATGAGTTAAGAATTTTACCTATTTAAATCTAAAAGATAACAGTTGGATTCAAGTAAAGTAATCCGAAAATTTATAAGATTTTAATTTATTAAATCAGAAAGGATGCCTTGCTAAAATTCTATGTGCCGCTTAATTACAATGAGTTTGAAAACATCGTTGCAACGTAGGTGGATCGTGGTTGAGTGAATAAATAAAAAGGGCAAATGTCATATACATTCGCCCTTTTCAAAAAGAATGACATGGATGTCGTGATTAGAAGAATCCAGCTGGTTTGGTTGAGTAGCTCACTAAAAGATTCTTGGTTTGTTGATAATGGTCTAACATCATGCGATGGTTTTCACGACCAATGCCTGACTTCTTATAGCCACCGAATGCCGCATGTGCAGGATAAATATGATAGCAGTTGGTCCATACACGGCCTGCTTCCACCGCACGGCCCGCACGATATGAGGTATGTGCGGAACGAGCCCATACGCCCGCACCCAGGCCATAGATGGTGTCGTTTGCGATTTTAATGGCTTCATCAAAGTCTTTAAATGTCGTTACTGAAAGCACAGGACCAAAAATTTCCTCCTGGAAAATTTGCATGCTGTTATGACCTTTAAACACCGTTGGTTCGATATAGAAACCTTCACCAACCTCTTGTCTGGCGCTACCACCTGTAAGAAGTTCAGCACCTTCTTCACGACCTGTACTGATGCAGCGTAAAATTTTCTCTTGCTGTTCTTGTGAAGCTTGTGCGCCAACCATTGTTTCAGTATCAAGTGGATGTCCAACTTTGATACGTTTCACACGTTCAATGGCTTTTTCTAAGAACTTATCCGCAATACTTTCTTGAACTAATGCGCGAGAGGGACAAGTACAAATCTCGCCTTGATTGAGTGCGAACATTGCAAAGCCTTCAAGTGCTTTATCAAGAAAATCATCTTCTTGATCCATAACATCTTCAAAGAAGATATTTGGAGATTTTCCACCAAGTTCTAAAGTGACTGGAATAATATTCTCAGTTGCATATTGCATGATCAACTGTCCAACTTGGGTTGAACCTGTAAATGCAATTTTGGCAATACGAGGATTAGTGGCAAGTGGACGGCCTACTTCGACACCATAGCCATTCACAACGTTTAATACACCAGCAGGTAGAATATCTTGGATTAATTCTAAAACAAGTAGAATGCTTACAGGTGTTTGTTCTGCTGGTTTTAATACGACACAGTTACCTGCTGCTAGTGCAGGAGCAAGTTTCCATGCAGCCATGAGAATTGGGAAGTTCCATGGAATAATTTGTCCAACGACACCTAAAGGTTCGTGGAAATGGTAAGCAATTGTATCTTCATCGATTTCTGAAATGCCACCTTCTTGTGCACGGATACAACCAGCAAAATAGCGGAAGTGGTCAATTGCCAATGGAATATCGGCAGCAAGTGTTTCTCGAACAGGCTTACCATTATCCCAAGTTTCTGCAACGGCAAGATATTCTAGATTTTGTTCTAGTCTATCAGCGATTTTAAGTAAAATATTTGAACGTACTGTCGGAGAGCTTTTATTCCACTCAGCTTTGGCTTTGTGTGCTGCATCTAATGCGAGTTCGATATCTTCAGCTGACGAACGCGGTATTTTTGTAAATACTTTGCCATCGACAGGAGAGACATTATCGAAGTATTCTCCTTTAATAGGTGCTACCCATTGACCGCCAATAAAGTTCTCGTATTGAGCTTTGAATTGAACCTTTGAATCAGGTTGATTAGGATCGACATAACGCATATATATATTCCTTTGCTTATAATTGATCTGTTAAGCATCTACAGCTTTGGTATAAGGTACTTTTGTACGCTATTTGACTAGGATATAAGGGTGAAGGTTGGAGAAAGGTTGGAAACCATGCTCAGACGTGAGGGATGTACAAATGTTTACAAAACAAGAGCTCATACGGCAAAGACAGTCTATTGATCAGTTAAAGCAACAAAATAGTTTGTCGCCGCAAAGTGCTGAGAAGTTAGAGCAGAGTATTGCGAGTTCTTGGCAGCGATCAGTGCTGTCTTCAATTCCAAAGGAGCGTTTGGCAGCACCTTTGCTCAACCACAATAAAAAACATAAAACCAGTCTGGATAAGGCCTTAAATGCCTGTTCCAGTGAACTGGGCCATATTGCCGCACAATCCTCGATGGTGATCGCTGTCGGTGATGTGGGAAGTACCATTATATGGACTGCTTCAAGTACACAAATGCAAAGTGCCGCTGAAAAGGTACATTTCATTGCAGGTGGGCAGTGGGCAGAGGAGGTGGTTGGAACCAATGCTTTGGCCCTGTCATTAAAAACCCAACAATCCAGCTGTGTATTTTCCAATGAACACTATATGGAGTCCATCCATGACTGGGTTTGTTATGCAGCCCCAATTATCGACCCTTATTCCAAACAGGTACTGGGTGTGGTCGATTTATCAACCACCTGGAAAAAACACAATAGTCTAGGGGTTCTGGCAGCAGAGCGTTGTGCCTCCATCATTCAAACCGCACTTATTGATCAGCAAAGGCAACATTTGTATATTCGGGCTTTTTCAACCCCGCAAATCTTCTTTAATGGTAAATCGTTGGTTCTTACTCCACGTCAAATTGAAATTTTAGCAATTTTGGTGCTGTGTCCAAATGGTTTAAATCTAGAAAAAATTACACCAGGCCCTATATGGTGAGCGTAAAGGTCAGCATTGGCACATTAAAAGCTGAAATGTCACAACTCAGGGATATTCTGGGTGGGATGCTAGGTTCACGGCCTTATCGTTTATTGGCCGATGTGGAGGTGATTTTCTTTTAGCTGAACAGGCGCTTGATTCTGAATATGTGGCTTCTGCGTTACCAGGTATACAAAGGGGTATTTTTGGCCAAGACAGAAAGCCCTTTTTGCCACAGCAGCAGGATTATGCAGGTCGCGTTGGTATTCCAATCTTTAAAACCACAGAAACGGATTTTGTTATTGAAGCATGTTGCTCATTTCCCCGAAGCAATAGATGCGGTTGAACGCCTGATGGAGTTATTGCCTTCAGATCATCCTGCGTATTTATCTTTGAATAAGTTTTAAAAGATATGTTTAAAGCTCATTTTTAGTATTCTGCGAAAAATTATCTTTGAAATTCTAATTTTAGTTTTATTAAAAAATTAAATATATCAGTGTATTAATTCAATTGTTGTGTACTGTGATCACAGTTTTTATAGGGATAAAAAAGTGGGAATATCACAAGTTAGCTATTCCCACAAAAGTAAGCCAGTTCTCTGTAGGCTGTGACTTACTTTTAACAGAACGATTAGAGTGCAGCTTTAGAAAATATCTCCACAACCTGGGCATGGGTCGCTTTACGTGGGTTGGTCAGCATACATGCATCTTTGAGCATTTTCAGCCATGATTGCAAGATCTTTAGTTTTCACACCAAGTTCATTCCAAACCAGATGGGATACCGATTAGAAGTTGATAATTCCCGAATGGCGTCAATCGCTGCAAAAGCCGCTTCGGTTTGTAAGCCCTTCAGTATTTACACCCATAAGTTCAGCAATTTTTGCATAACGGTCTTGGCAAGAAATTAGATTGAACTCACATACATGAGGGAGCAATACCGCATTACATACACCATGAGGGAGATTATAGAATCCGCCTAATTGATGAGCCATGGCATGGACATAACCTAGAGATGCATTGTTGAATGCCATACCTGCGAGGTATTGTGCATAGCTCATTGCATCACGTGCTTCAATATTTTCACCATTTGCAACCGCAGGGCGTAGCCATTGGCTAATCATGGTAATGGCTTTTTCTGCACAGGCATCGGTGATTGGGTTTGCTGCAGTCGATACATAAGCTTCAACTGCATGTGTAAGTGCATCCATTCCCGTTGCAGCGGTTAAACCTGCTGGCTTTGCAACCATGAGTTTAGGGTCATCGATTGCAATTAATGGAGTGCAGCGCCAGTCAACAATTGCCATTTTTACGTGGGTATCGGTATTGGTAATAATACAGAAACGGGTCATTTCTGATGCAGTACCCGCAGTCGTATTAATCGCAATAAGTGGGGTCATTGGTACTGTACTTTTATCAATACCTTCATAGTCACGGATATGACCACCGCCAGCCGTGACGAGTCCAATCCCTTTTGCACAATCGTGTGATGAGCCACCACCTAAAGAGACAATAAAATCACAGCTATTGTCGTTATAGGCTTCTACACCATGATGCACATTGATGTCAGTTGGATTTGGTTCAGCGCCTGGAAAAATGTGGCTGTCAACGCCTGCATCTTTTAAATATTGTGCAATGGTGTCTGCAACACCAAATTTAAATAAGCCTTGATCAGTTACGATCAGTGCTTTTTTTGCACCAAGATTCTGTGCTTTCGCACCGATTTCTTTTGCACAGCCTGGTCCAAAAAGAGATACACAAGGGATGTAAAAACCGTTAGTTTGATCTGCAATATTTTTAAAAGCCATGGAGCGATTCCTTCTTCCATATTCCATTGTTTGTTATTCAGTGATCTCATCACTGTAGGCTCAGTATGCAAGGCTTAAAAATTTTTCCTACCTACCAAAAACCTACCAATAAATAAATGAGGCGGCATTGGAAACAGGAGAAGTGGTTCGGATATCCAACACAACAGGGGATAGGGTTTTCTTGGAAACAGTTTAAAACTAGAGTTGATAGAAATAATATTATTAATAAAATCAGATACTAAATTTGGTTGTCATGAGCTGGATTGGGATGTATAAATTATTTATTCAATTGAGACAGATTAGAATATTGGTGATTTGATATGAACATTTAAAGCATAACGATAAAAGTGCTGTTAATTGAATCTTTATATTGATTGAGTGGCAATGATGAGGAGCCAATAGCACCCCATCACACTTGAAGCTAAAAAGTCCCTTGTTTATAGGCAGGTGTAGCTTATTTCATAATACGCCACAGCGCCAACAAGCTACTCAATACAATTAAGACAATCGAGACAAACCACGGGGTAATAATGGCAATGGTCAGCAAAATCAACATGGTGCTGCCAAATATCCAGCTACGACGTTGTTGCTGCTGCATTTGCAAACGCATCTGCTGAATTTCTTTAAGCTGTTTGTCATGCCAGGCAGATTGATTCTTCAAGCCATTGAGACTGTCAATCAACAGGCTCGGTAAGTCCTGTGCGCCCAATAATAAATCAGGAATTTGCTGACCAATTTCCTTGAAATTTTTCACTGGATTCATATTAGCCTTGACCCATTCAGTGAGAATCGGTTTTGCCAGTTTCCAGATGTCCAGTTGTGGGTAAAGGTCAGTGCCCAGACCCTCAACATGAACCAGCGTTTTTAAAAGCAACATGAGTTGTGGTGGAATTTCCAGATGGAAACGCCGTGCAATATCCATCACCTGAATCAGGATGCCTGCAAAATCCAGTTGATCCATCGGCTTGGACACCATCGGGCCAACAGTGCGGCGCATTTCACGCGCCAGTGCATCCTGATCGGTTCCTGGTGGAATCCAGCCTGCCTGATGTACAATCTGAATCAACTGCATAAAGTTGCTGTTCATCACTGCCAGTAACATTCGTGCAACGGTCATTTGATCAGACTTGGACAGCTCACCCATAATGGCACAGTCCAGTGCAATAAAGCGTGGATTGCTTGGGTTAATGGTTTCAACAAAGACATTGCCAGGGTGCATGTCGGCATGGAAAAAGTTGTCTCGAAATACTTGGGTAAAGAAAATGGTCAAACCTTTTTCAGCCAGGTCTGCACGATCCATACCCAAACGATCAAAGGTCGCGATATCTGAAATAGGCACACCCGTGATGCGTTCCGCCACCATCACGTCTTTACTATCCATATAGACTTCAGGCACATACATCATGCTGGAGCCTGTAAAGTAGTGGCGCATACGGCGAGTGTTGTCCGCTTCCAGACTCAGGTCAAGCTCATTTAAAATGATCTGACGGTAGTCCTGAATGATCTCGGACAGGTGCAGCGCACGGGCAGCTTCCAGACGGTTTTCCAGCCAGTCACCCAGCCATGCCAAAATTTCAAAGTCCTGAAGAATCTGGTTGCGAATATCAGGACGGGTGACTTTGACCACCACCTCACGACCATCATGTAGAGCCGCAGTATGAACTTGTGCAATCGATGCCGCAGCGAGGGGTTGCTCATCAAAGCGAGAGAATAGTGTGGATACATCAGCCTTGAGAGATTCCTGAATCCGCTGTTTGGCCAACTGGGTGTCGTAGGGTTTGACGCGATCTTGCAACAACACCAGTTGTGACAACACTTCTGGCGGAATCAGGTCACGACGAGTGGAGAGCAATTGACCCAGCTTAATCGCCAAAGGCCCCATCTCTTCCAGTGCTTCTTTGAGCTTAAGCGGATTCTTTTTTTCACGGCTTGACCAAGCCGCAGGATGCATTTTAATCACACCCAAGGCATGTTGGGCTTTTACAGGTAATTCTTCCGCAGGAAATAAAGTGTCAAGGCGATAATGTGCTGCAATGCGCCAAAGTTCAAATAACCGTCTAACATGCGGAATCATATAAAATCTTACCTAGTTTTGTGTGGATTGCTGGTGTGAATTGAATTGGGCCTGTAATTGCTGGAATCTGGCTTCCAGACGGTCTAGTTCCTGATTGAGCTGGCGGGTCTCCCGATTCAGGTCATCCATTTGCCAGCGTGGGGCAAATAAGCCGCTATCTTCTTTTAGGGCATCTTCAACAAAGAACAGGTGGCTTTGTAATGAGCGTTTGAGCTGCTTCGGTGCAAGCTGTATCTTACCCAGTTCATGCGCCAGCTGA
Source organism: Acinetobacter sp. (assembly GCA_046347365.1). Taxonomy (GTDB): domain Bacteria; phylum Pseudomonadota; class Gammaproteobacteria; order Pseudomonadales; family Moraxellaceae; genus Acinetobacter. Next base: position 37,488 of record JAXMGF010000001.1, read on the forward strand.
GGACCAATCCACGGAGAGAGATGTGCGGCAAGGTCAGGTTCTGCCTGCTGTATGATACGCTGGATATCCTGCAATAAATGATAGTCACCTTGCAGTGGAATATTGCCAATCTGGTCCATATCACTGAGCAGGAGTTTGACTAATTCGACCACATTGGCGACATGCAGGGTGGCTGTGGCATCTGTAATTTTATTTTGGACATCGTATCTTGCGAAGCTTGATCGCTTCTCATGTTCAAATATTGATGGGGTTTGACTGTGTCCAGTTACGGTAGGTTCCAGACGAACTTTATTTTCATCAAAAAAAACATCAACCGAGAGCTGTGGATGATCAATCACCACCCGCAACAATTGACCTTGTAGCTGATTGAGCTGAATACGGGTAATCGCATCCAGATCAATCACCTGATGAATGATACGTTCGACTGCACCCAGTGCTAAAATCGACCACATATCCTAAGCCTTAAAGTTTGAATCCACGGTGAACGGCAACAATACCACCTGTCAGGTTGTGGTAGTCACAGCTTTGGAAGCCCGCATTTTCCATCATGCCTTTTAAAGTACGCTGGTCTGGGTGCATACGGATGGATTCAGCAAGGTATTTATAGCTTTCAGAATCATTGGCCACCAGTTTACCCATGATTGGCAGGGCCGTGAATGAGTAAAGATCGTAGAGCTTTGAAAATGGTTCAAATACAGGCTTGGAAAATTCGAGGATCAGTAAACGACCACCTGGCTTAAGCACACGGTACATGGCTGCAAGTGCTGCATCTTTATCGGTCACATTACGTAAACCAAAACTGATAGTCACTAAATCAAAACTATTATCGGCAAAGGGTTCTAAAGTTTCTGCATTGGCAAGCACAAAATCAACATTAGTACAGCCTGCATCAATCAGACGATCACGGCCCACATTGAGCATGGATTCATTGATGTCTGAGAGTACGACATGACCTTGTGGACCGACTTCACGGCTAAATACTTTTGCTAAGTCACCTGTACCACCAGCAATATCCAGTACATGCTGTCCACGACGCACGCCTGACATGTTAATGGCAAAACGTTTCCAAATACGATGGATACCGAATGACATCAGGTCATTCATAATTTCGTATTTACTTGCAACTGAATGAAAAACTTCAGCAACTTTTTGTGCCTTATCATCACTGCTTACAGTTTGATAGCCAAAGTGAGTGGTTGCACCGACATTGCCTGTATTGGCACCACGCGGCAGGTTGTATTTTGGTACGGAACCTGTTGGTGCTGAGGTCAAACCCTGTTGTAAAGATTGCTGTTGACCTTGTGGTGCTCCCTGCGGAAGTGGTGTGCTGAGGAAAGGACTGACTTTGTCTGAACCTGGGTTTTGCTCAACTTCTGGGGTGGGCTGTTGGTTTTCGTTAGACATTGTTTTCTCCTAAACTTTCGCTCTAGCGGCACGAATCAGCATGCATCATGACAGATTTTGTATTTTTTTACAGGGTTTAGCATATCATTGTTATGAATAATATACAGAAAGTCACTTTCCAAAAAGTGTTTTAATTTTTTATGTGAAGATGAAAAAAATCCCTCTTGGTAGAGGGATTGGAATAGTCCAGCATTTAACTGCGGAAAGGATCTGGATGCCCTGAATGGACTTTCTCAATGATCTCGCGTTCTTTTGCGGTAAATGTTTTGATAAACGTTGCAGCAGACTTCATAGGCTTCATTGCAGCAAAACCTTCTTGGATAAAATCGTACATAGGTTCAAATTGATATTTGGTTGCAATGCCTTTACACATTTTAAAAGCCGCATACATCATCGTAGAGCGCATATACTTATCTAATGTGAGACCAAGCTCGTCAAGTAATTGTAATTGTTCATAACGTACATCGCCTTGATCGAGTTTGACTAAGGTCTGGCGCATGATTTCATCAGTTAGTGGTGTTTCCAAAGGATAATCTTTGAGTAGTTGTTCTGCGACTTGTTCATCGAGTTGAGTGGCAAGTACAGCAAGACTGACCGATTTTGTTCCTGTTTTAATTGCATTTTCAGGGAGTAAGCTTTCTGCTTTATGTGCATATTTCAACAGGCGTTCGATTTGCTGTGCAATTGCCTCAAAATCAGGACCGCCATACAAACGATTGAGAAAATACTGTGCCATCAGTTGATTTTCAGGCAGAGCAAAAAATTCTTTATGGGTTTCTGCGATGCGTGCTTTCATCCACGCTTGTACTTCATGCAGACGTTGCTTAAGTGCTGGATTTTGGTGGTAATTCAGAGTTTGGTATTGTAATAAAAGATGATCAAATGCAGCGAGTTTTGACATATTCGAACTCAAATAAAATAAAACCAGAAAATCATAGGCTGCATCATAACGAAGAACCATGACAGCATAAACTCTAAATGTCTAACAATCGGTCACTATGTTGATACACGGATTGAGTTCTACAGAAACTGTACAAGGGTTTTGCATGCAGTGAAATAGATTTCATTATACTTATTCTTAATAATGAGCCATTTAGAGCCGAATATGAGTATACAACAACCAAAATTTGAATTACGTGATGAAGATGCGTTGTCTTTAGATTTGATTGAAGCACAATATGCCTTAAAAGATAGCCAAGATAAAAAAAATGCAAAAAGTGTTCTGATTTTAGTAAGTGGGATTGAATTAGCAGGGAAAGGTGAGGCGGTTAAGCAATTACGTGAATGGTTAGATCCACGCTATTTAAGAGTTAAAGCAGATGCACCACGGTTATTAACGACCTATCAAACTTTTTGGCAGTCTTATACGCGTTTTATTCCTGCCGAAGGTCAGATCGTGGTGATGTTTGGCAACTGGTACAGTGACTTGCTGGCAACGGCAATGCATGTGTCCAAGCCATTAAATGAGGCGTTGTTTGATGGCTATGTTGAGCAAATGCGTGCGTTTGAACATGATTTGCAACATAACCATGTGCATGTGGTTAAGGTCTGGTTTGACCTGTCATGGAAGTCCTTACAAAAACGGCTGGACCAGATTGATGCCTCGGAACAGCACTGGCATAAACTGCATGGTCTGGATTGGCGCAATAAGAAACAATACGATACCTTGCAGAACCTGAGCCACAGGTTCACCGATGACTGGTTTATCGTTAACGGCGAGGATGAAAAGTACCGCGACCAGTGCTTTGCACAATATGTTTTGCAAACGCTTCAGGAACTTCCTGACCATCAGACCAAAATTACTGAAAAATGGCAACAGGCAAAAATCCCGAAAGCATTGCTGGAACCCTCCAAAGAGAGTTTGGTTAAAGATGACTATAAGGAAGAACTCAATAAACTGACAAAAAAGGTGGCTGATGCCCTGCGCTATAATGAACGCAAGGTCATTATTGCCTTTGAGGGAATGGATGCGGCGGGCAAGGGTGGTGCCATCAAGCGGATTGTGAAAAAGCTTGATCCGCGTGAATATGAAATTCATAGCATTGGGGCGCCTGAGCGCTATGAATTGCGTCGCCCTTATTTATGGCGGTTTTGGACACGATTGAATGATGGCGGCAAGATCACGATTTTTGATCGGACCTGGTATGGGCGTGTGCTGGTGGAACGTGTTGAGGGTTTTGCCTCAGTGGTTGAATGGCAACGTGCCTATGATGAGATTAACCGTTTTGAACAGAACCTTGTGGATAGCCAGACGGTGATTGTCAAAATCTGGCTGGCGATTAGCAAGGATGAACAGGCCGTCCGTTTCAAGGAGCGTGAACAAACCCCACATAAGCGCTTTAAGATTACCGAGGAGGATTGGCGTAACCGTGATAAATGGGATGACTACCTTGAAGCCGCTGCGGATATGTTTGAACGTACCTCCACCGACTATGCACCATGGCATGTGATTGCGACGGATGATAAAAATACGGCACGGATTGAGGTGTTAAAAGCCATATTGAAACAATTAAAAGCGGATGAATAAGATGCTGCTGATGGGTAGGTAATGATGTGGAAGAGCCTGTTTAAGATATTTTTCATTTTAATACTTGCTTTGTTATTGAGCTTTATATTCTTTATCGGCTTTTATCTGTATATGATTTATGGTGTTCATCCCTCTGATGAGGGCAAGACAAGTATTTCATGTATATGGGAAAATGGAGAATTAACAGCAGAAAGAATAACCATTATTCAAGGCAAAAGAGTGATGACACAAGCTCAGGCTGAAGATTGTGCCGATTTAACACACTCGATGAAATGACTGAATCACTGATAGTCGGCTGATCAGTCATGTTCATGTTTTAAGCTACAATCGTACTACGGCTTTTTTGCTGAATCCGTTTTGCAAGTGTGTAGCAGTCCTGAATATGTGCCTCGGTGATTTTACGCATCATAAAATAGCCAAGGCTGGCCGCCACCAGTTGCCCACCCAGAGGAATGAATTTAGTCACCTGTTTGGTGGCAATCTTGGTGAAAAAACCATTAAATGTTTTCTTCATTGCGGTACGTGCCACCACAAAACCTGACAACTCGAAGCCACGTTTACGCAGTTCATCCCAGTGAACTTTCTTGGTCTCTGGGTCATAAACGCTAATATGTTCAGGTGCTAGGCCAAAACGTGCATTAATATCAGGAATGATCTGCGTGAGCATGCCTAAATCAACCACCACATCGAAAAATGGAATGGGGACAATGGCCGCACCCGCAGAGTAGTAGGCAGTCTTCTTGGTACGTGCCAGACATTCATCACGGATTTGTTCCAGATTTAAACCTGGGTCAATTGAATCAGGAATTTTTTCAATTTTCATAAAGTGATACCTAAAGTCTATCCCTTGATCGTATATTCAAGCGTATTGAATGGTGAATTTCAAAACAAATTTTTTATTTCATGCTGTGTTTAACGTGACATAGTTCTACAAGCTTGTATAGTGATGATTATCTACTTATTTTCATGTATCAAAATAGTCGTTTATTGATGAGGTTGTATTAACGGATGGGTATTCATGTTATTCAGAGTCAACGTCTTGATGTGTTATTGCAAGGTGTGATGGCCTCCATTACCCAACCCAGTGCATCACCGTTTCAGGTGTTTAAAACCCAGCATTTTATTGTGCCGAGTCCTGCTCAGGAGCAGTGGCTGACCCAGAAAATTGCTGAACAGCAGGGTATGACTGCGAATTATCAATTCCATCAAAGAATTCGTGGTTTTCAGTGGTATGCCTATCAACAAGTGTTGGAAAATAAAGAACAAGTCCGTAAGGCCAATATTCCGCGTTTGATTTTAAAGTGGCGTATTCATCAAGCTTTACAGCCTTTTATTCAACCCGAACAGAATACTGTTGTGAATGAGCACCCTTTATATTCAATTGTGCAACGGATTTACGACAGCGCCGATCAACTGCAACAAGGCACTGAAAAACAAATAAAAAAACAAAGTATGCTGTATTGGGTGGCGGAGCAAGTTTCGCAGCTGTTTAATAACTACATGATTTATCGCGGTCATTGTCAACGGGGATGTACGGGCGTTTGCCGTTGTGCTGGCAACTGGCTGGCGGCATGGGGGCAAGATCATCCTCTGGATATTGAACAGTTAATTCCGCAAACAGATCAGCAGGTGTCTGCATTTAGCCTCAACCAAATCCAGCAACTTGAAGCGTGGCAACGCTGGCTATGGCAAAACTATTTTCATGCCGACTTTGCCAGAGATGCAAAGTATTGATGCCGATTTCTGGCAGGTTCTGGACAATCCACAGACCCGCCAGCGTGCATTGCACAGCTGCCAAATCAGGTGATTGTATTTACCCTGCTGGACTTGCCACCCAGCCAACTGCAATTTTTACGCCGTCTGGGGCAGTATCTGGATGTGTTGATCCTGCACTACAACCCCTCGCAGGAATATTGGGCGGACAGTGTCGATCCACTGTGGAAACAGCGTTATGATTTGGGTGTTAAAGAGCGTTTTATTGCCAAAAATCCTAATGCGACTGATGCGGAAATCCAGAACTTTTTGAACAATTTAATTTAGAATTTAATGCCTTAAGTCGTGAATCACGACATCCTTTATTAACTCGTTTAGGCAAACAGGCACGTGATCATTTCTCTTTATTGTCACAACTTGCAGGAGGGGAAGAAGGAATTTGGGAAGATCTCTTTGTTGATTATTTTCCCGAAACCTTACTGGGTAAAGTCCAGTCCGATATTTTTTATCTGGCTGAACCTAAAGCAGGGCAATATGAGCTTGCATCGAATGATGAGTCGATTCAGTTGCATGTCTGCCATTCCAGTTTGCGCCAGCTTGAGGTACTCAAGGAGCAGTTGACCCATTGGTTATCGCAGCCAGATTCCGTTGCTCGCCGTCCCAGTGATGTGCTGGTGCTTGCACCCAATCTGGCTGAGCTTGAGCCTTTGATTCGTAGTGTATTCCCTGCTGTTCCCAATGAGCATGAAGTGTTTCTGCCCGTCAAGATTGCAGGCGTGGCTTCACTGGATGCCCTGAATGCATGGCGTGCGGTGCTGGGGCGTTTGCAGCTTACACAGGGACGCTTTGCCCATGATGATTTTGCCGACTGGCTCAATCTGTCTGCAACACAGCAGCGTTATGGTCTGGACTATACCCAGGCACAACGGATGCTGGCCTTGTTAAGTGATGCAGGCTTTAAGCGTGGTCTGGACGCTGAACATTTAAAACAGAGCCTGAGTGCCGATGATCAGGATTATCGCTATAGCTTTAAATTTGCGCTGGATCGTCTGGCATTGGGAATTGCCGTATTGCCAGCGCATGTGTTGGTGCAGGATATACTGAGCTATGCACAGGTGCAGCCAGATGATTTTGAGCTGATTGGAATCTTGATCCAGATTTATCAGGATTTATCTATCCGCCGTAACTGGCTAACTGCCCATGAACTGGGGCAGCAGTCACCTGTTGAGGACTGGCTGAAAAAGCTCAAGGATGATATTCAGGAGTTTGAGCAAGCTGATATTGTTGCCTAAAGGCCGTGCGTGAGATTGTGCAAAAGCAGGAACGGATGCTGACTTTGGCGAGTTATTATGATGATGCTGAAACCCATTTGCGCCAGATTACTCTGCCATTGCCGTATATCATTGAGGAAATTCAGACGAACACTGGAAAGCCAGTCTGCACAGGTTGAGCCAACAGGACAGATCACCTTTAGCCAGATTGGACAGATTCGTCCGATTCCTTATCGCCTGATTGTGCTGCTTAATCTGGATACAGGTAAATTCCCCAATCGGGATGCCCATATTCCCTTTGACTTAATGGATGCATTACGTCAGCAATTGGGAGATCGTTCTCGTCTGGAAGATGATCAGGGGCCTTTCTGGATGCGGTGCTTTTGGCGGAGGAGCAATTGTGGCTGTTTTATAATGGTTTTGATGTCAATGATGGGGAGGTGCGTGAACCCTCCAGTATTTTGCAGGCCTTTCGCGATCATTTGGCGTTGATTGTAAAACCGACGAGCAGTGAAGATAGGCCTCCTTTATCAGAAGCGGATTTAGCTGGATTGGAGGCATTACAAATCCCACCACAGCTTTATCCGCTGTATCATTTACATCGTCTACAACCATTCGATCCACTCGGCTTTGTTTCGGATCGACCTGTGCGCTTCCAAGATCAATGGTTTAAGGTCGCTTCACAGATTCAGCAGGTCAAAGGAGAGCGGCAGGCATGGGTGAATACCCGTTATCCTGTTGAACATGATGAGATGCTGATTCTAAATAGCCAGCAATGGATTCAGGATGTGGCGTTCCCCGCGCGTTTGTATTTAAAAACCCTGGGAGTGGAAAATTTAACGGCAACCGAACTGGTGGATCAAACTGAACCGTTATTGCTGGATGGTTTGGGAAAATATGCCATTCGCCATTTTCTACAGCAGCAGGATGAGCAGACCTCGGCTGGCATCTTGCAGGATCAATTCCTGTTGGAAAGGTACAGCACAGTGCATGGCAGCAAAGTCGCTTAGAGCAGCAACGCTTGTTGGAGCGCTTGCAGCAGTATGCCCCAGCGCCGACTGAAACCACGCAACGGGTCTGGCGTATCTCAAAACAACTGCAAATGGTCTGTGTCACGCCAAAACTGAACGTTCAGGACTGGGTTAGTCTGGAAGCGTCAAGTGCGCGCGCCAAACGTTTTGTTAAGGTCTGGCTGGAATATTTGTTGTGGCTGGCTGTGTTGAACGATGACTCCGCTACAGAAAAAACGCCGAATTGTGGTGTTTAGTGATCAGACCGTGATTTGTGAAGGCCTAAGTTCACGAACAGGCGAAGCATTATTTAAATGCGTGGTTACAGCTTTGGCACGATGCACAGCAGCAGCCTGTGGTCTTGCCTGCTGCCTTAGTGTTAAAGCCTTTGGAAAAAGGCAAGCAATATGAGTGGATTGAGCTGGATTCAACTCAGGTTTTAACTGAAGAGAGTCAAAAGCAAGTATTGAAGGACTGGAATGATACGGGGGATTTCTCGGGTTTTGATATGACTCAGAATGAAGCCTGTAAATTGCACCGCGATTGGCAGTTCATTTTGCAGGAACAGGATGCAACCGCTTTATTACAGTATGCCTGTGATCATTATTCCTATGCTTTGTATCAACCGATTTTTGAATTTTTACGGGTGGAGTAAGACATGAACTCAAAATATCCAGTGTCTTATCAACCGATTCGGGATATTCAGTTTGAAGGTTTACATTTAATTGAAGCCTCGGCTGGAACAGGAAAAACCTATACCCTGTCCAGTTTAATGGTACGGATTTTTCTGGAAAAATACCTGCCGAATCAGGTGATTGCCACCACTTTTACCCGTGCTGCAGCCGCCGAGCTAAAGTGCCGTATCCGTTTGCGTCTAGTGGAGATTCAGCAGTATCTGGAACCGTTACGTAGCGTAATAGAAACCGATATTCATACACAGGCGGAGCAGGAAACTGATCCGCTAAAACAGCATGTGTTAAAAACCTTTGCGCCACGTATCGCCTATGCCTGTGAACGGCTGAAACTGGTGATTGATCAACTGGATGAACTGTTTGTTGGGACGCTGGATAGTTTTAGCCAGAAGTTGTTGCGTGAGTTTGCCTTTGAAAGTGGCAAAATCGAACGCGCAGAAATTACTGAGGATGCCAAGAGTTATACCCGTCAATTGATCCACGATGTGTTACGCGAATGGATTCAGTCGCAGCCACAACAGGTGATTAATTTTTTATATATCAGTGGGCAACTTAAATCAGTTGATCATTATATTCAATTGGTAGAATCCAGTTTAAATTTTAGTTCAGCCGCTTTTAAGACCTTAGATACACCTGACTTAAATCTAAATAATTTTGAAAGCGCTCTAAATGAGTTAATTCATATTCAAATGGAAGAATTTGAGCAACTTCAAGCCTATTATTTACCAGATGGTGCATATTATAAATTTATTCAAAAAAGTATGGGCGTGAAGTTAAATTCTACTTTTGTAGAAGCTTTACCAAAAATTTTAAAAAATGCGGCTGAACAAGGCATAAATTTTTATTTTGATAGCCATAGTTTGTATCATATTGATACCTTATTTCTGACAGAGGATGGTGCACCTAGAAAGAAATTTTTTAACAAATGTGATCAAAGTATTCAGGATGATTTTTTTAATCATCGGGTGATGATTATATTTAAGAAAATTTCTGACTTTAGGCAGGAAATTCAAAAAACATTAGCTCATTTTGAGTCTTATTTACAATTTCATTTATGCGAACAAGTTAAACAACGTCTACCACAACTTTTACAACAAAAAGGTGAAACCACCTTTGCCCAGCAGATCAAAACCCTGTCAGATGCCTTAAAGGGCGAGCAGGGACAACATTTTGCGGTATTTGTACAGTCACGCTATCCATTGATTCTGGTGGATGAGTTTCAGGACACCAACCAAGATCAGGATGATATGCTGGCCAGTATCTGGCGGCATCCACAGCGCTACCAAAAGGGCTGCATGATTATGGTCGGTGACCGTAAACAGGCGATTTATGGCTTTCGTGGCGGCGACATGCTGACATTCCTGAATGCCTATCAGGATATTATGGCCAAGCAGGGGCGTGAATATAAACTGATCCACAACCACCGTTCGGTGAAAGAACTGGTTGAAGTGGTGGATGTATTGTTTCAACGGCAAATGGATTTTGGCGAGCAGGTGATCTATGACCCGATTCAGGCTGGTTCGCGTCCACATCCTGCCCTGATTGACAATGAACAGGCCAATCTCGCGCCGTTGCGCTGGTTGCAACTGCAAGAGGGCAATGAGCAAGCGACTCAAGTGGCCTGGAAAATTCAAAGCTTATTGAATCAGGCGCATTTGCAGCAGCTATGCCTGGATGGTGAGATACGCAAAGCCATTTGTGAAGATGATATTGCGGTGCTTTCCCGTAGCCACCGACAACTGGACGAGGTTCAATATGCACTGGAACACTTGGGAATCCGTGTCAACCGACCCTCAAAGCGCAGTGTGTTTGACTCAAAGATTGCACAGGATATAGGCGCTTTACTCACGGCCTTGCTGCATCCCTATGATGAGGCCAAGTTAAAGCGTGCCTTGCTGAGTCGACTGTTTGGATTTGATTTAAGTCGCTTATTGGCACTGGAACAAAGTCCAGAGGGCTTGAGCCATTATATTCAGCAATTCGATGACATCCGTGAAATGTGGCTGAATCAGGGATTTCTGGTGGCATGGCAACGTTGTCTGAATCAGTTTGGTATCTGGCAGCAACTGGTTGCAACGCAAAGTAAAGACAATGAACGGGCAGTGGTCAATCTGCGCCATCTCACTGATATTCTGAGTCAGCATAGTGAGCATGTGCAGGGAGCGCAAAACCTCTATCACTGGTATTTAAAGCAACTCAATTCTCCAAGTGACCGTGAATGGGAACTGGAACATAAGCTTTCCAGTGAAGCTGGGGTGCAGTTGATGACCATCCACCAGTCAAAAGGTCTGGAATTTAAAATCGTCTTTTTGCTTGGAGCAAATAAAGCAGCACCAGACTCAAAAAAAGAGGCTTTAAATTTCTCAACCACAGAAATCCAGCTGCCAGAAACAGGACAAACTAGAACACAGCGTGTGGTGGCGATTGCGGATAAAAACTTTCTACAACAGAATGAGCTGGATCAGCACCAGCAACGGGCGCAGGCTGAGCAGAACCGTTTGTGGTATGTGGCGTTGACTCGTGCCAGTCATCGGGTCTATGCGGTGTTTGAACCTGAAAAGGGTGATAAGAACAAACTGTCAGGATTGGCATTCTGGAAGAATCAGGGTGAAGCATTCCAGCATCCACATTGTTTGGATGAAGCACTGGTTCTGGAGCGGCCGCAAGCATTGCACCGCCAGCAGCAGACCCAACAAACAATTCCACTTTCCGCACAGCCTTTACCTATGCAGCGTTTTTATGCACGGGGTAAAACCAGCTTCAGTTATCTGGCACAGCATTTAAGACACAAGGCCAGTCATGCGGATCGTCTGGCCAATATTGAGCAGAACTTCGATCAGGCGGAGGATGAGATACATGTTCGGCTGACAGCATCTGCGCCTGCCTCCCAACCCATTGCGTGGATTAAACAACACTTTCCGAGAGGAACGCTGGCTGGAAATTTCCTGCATGAGATTTTTGAACAGATTGATTTTCAGCGACCTGAAACATGGGTGGAGGAAATCCGCCGCCGTTTTAAGAATACCTATCAAGGCTTATGGTTTGACTTGCTGGATCAATACCAGAATCATTTTCCAGCACAGGAAAACTCAGAGCAGCAACTATACCAATGGATTGCGACATGGCTGGGTGAGGTGTTGGCCACGCCACTGAACGACGGCTTCCAGTTAAAACAATTGCTGGCAGGACAATATCTATCGGAATGTCCATTTTATCTGGCCTTGTCGGATCGTGTGCTGGCCATGCAGCGCGTACAGCAACTGTTCACAGAATATGGTATCAGCATGCCTGAATTACTGGAGGCGAAATCTGCCCGATACTTAAATGGCTCTATTGACTTGGTCTATTTTGACGGTCAGCGTTATCACATTGCTGATTATAAAAGTAACTATCTGGGCGCTGAACAGGCAGATTACCAGCCTAGCCAAATTGCAGATAGTATGTCGCTGTCGAGCTACTGGTTACAGGCGGCCTTGTATCTGGTGGCACTGCACCGCTATCTGAGCGTGAAACTACAGAATTATCAGATTGAGCAGCATCTGGGTGGGGCATCCTATCTGTATTTGCGTGGCATGAATGGACAGGCGCAGCAGGGCTATATGTACTGGAAACCTGATGACGAATTTATCTTGCGTCTGGATGCCATCCTTGGATACTTCTCTGAGGATAAAATGGGCAAACCAATGTAGATAAAAGTAATGAATTTAGATTAAACAATAGTTTATCATGTGGATAAATGTGTTTATAACCTTGTGGACAAGCGTGTGGGTAAGTTTGAGGATAACTCTGTGGACAAACAAGTAAATGATCAGTCAGCAACGGCAGGCTGGCTTGAGATGTGGAGTAACTACCTCACACAGGCACCATTTTCCCAATCGGCTCAGGCAGATGGTGCAGCGCAAATCTTACAGCAACTGATTGAGGCCAGTTTGCGTGGCGACAGTTGTATTGAGGCAAATCCTGCACAACTTGAAGCACTGGGCGATCTGGTGGTGTCCAGCGAGGTTGCAGCCACTCAGGTTGCCCCATGCGTCCACGATCAGCAGGGCTTGGCATTATACCGATATTGGCAACTGGAACAACGCCTAGCTGATCAGATTTGTCGATTAAAGCGACAAACGATTCAGTTGCTCGATACAGCACCTTATCAGCACTTGCTCAGCGATGAACATCAGCAGGCCGCCCTTAAAATGGTGATGCAGCAATGGCTGAGTATCATTACAGGGGGGCCAGGAACAGGCAAAACCTATACGCTGGCCCGTATTATCGCGGTACTGAACCAGATGATTCCTGACCTGCGCATTGCGATGGCGGCACCCACAGGTAAGGCAGCCCAGCGTATGCAGGAGGCCTTGCAGCATTCATTGAATGACCCCAAGCTGCTTGAGTCGGGATTGGTCACCGATGAACTGCGCCACCAAAGCACCCAGACCCTGCACCGTTTGCTGGGTATAGGCAATCGGCAGATCCCACGTTTTCATCAAAAGCAGCCTTTGCCCTATGATGTGATAGTGGTGGATGAAGCCTCCATGCTGGACTTGAATCTGGCAACCCTGTTGTTTGAGGCGGTGCCTGAAAACTGCCGCATTATTTTACTGGGTGATGCCAATCAGCTGGCTTCTGTGGATGTGGGTTCTGTACTGGCAGACTTACAGCAGGTGCAGGGCTTGGCTGAAAACCGTGTCCATTTGCAAAAAAGCCGCCGTTTTGCGGGTGAGGCAAAAATTGGACAGTTGGCAAGATTTATTCAGGCCCAGCAGCAGCCAACACAACATGCTCAGGTATTGACCACACTGGAACAGGAGATTGCTGCGCCTACCAGCTTGCAACCGATTGCATTATCCAAAGAGATGTCAGACTTTATTCAACTGGAATATTTGCCCAAGTATGGTGAGTTCGAAATTGAACCCTATCAACAAAAGCTGATGTATGGGTTTCAGGGCTATGTTGAGGCACTGCAACACTATGTGCAGGGCGATGAACCAGAACCGTATATCCAGCAGGTGATACACGCATTTGATGATTACCGAATTTTAACCGCCGTTCGACATGGGCAACTGGGATTGCAGCAACTGAACCGTTATGCTGAACAGTGGCTCAATCAGCAGCTTAAACAGATTGCGGTGGGCGACTGGTATGTGGGCCGTCCCGTGATGATGACCTACAACGACTATCAGCTTGGAATCTCCAATGGAGACATTGGCATTTGTTTTAAACATAGAAGCCAATCTCAGCAGTTTGAGGTGTATTTTCCAAGTCTGGATAAATGGATTGCTGCACACCGCTTACCTCGTAACATGCAAACTGCATTTGCGCTCACCATTCACAAATCACAGGGCTCTGAATTTACCCATACCGCGATTGTTCTGGATGCCTCCGCAGAGAAGTTACTAAGTCAGGAACTGATTTATACCGCAGTGACGCGCGCCAAAAAAGTGGTCAGTATTCTGGCCGATTCAGGCACCTTGCAACAGGCGCTTATAATTCGAACAGTTCGCCGTAGTGGTTTAGCACAAAAGATCAATTTTGCTGGATTATAAAGTTATTCTTTAAAATTCACCGTTTTGTAAGAAAAAGCTTACAAGGATTCGAGATATTGTCGCTAGAGCAAGCTGAATGTTTTTGAGATTATGGACACACAATGAGTCTGGCACGGAAAGCTAGATAAATCGCAAAACGATAATAAGAAAGTCTGAAAGACATCGAACTTACAGTGAGGTAAGTGATAAAAGAGGAAACTTACAGCCGCTAAGCCTTGTAGTTTTGGGAGAGACTACAGGGCTTTTTTATTTTTATCCATATTAAATGAATAAAATCATGATAAATATTGGTTTTATTTTAACCAGTATTGTTTAAACTCTACTTGTTCAAGCATTGCGTCAGATCGGTTGCATGTCTTGTCCATGCACATTTATCTAGTGAAAAATAACGGCAACATCTAAAAGCTAAGATATTGTTGTTTGACAATTTTTTTGGATTATTCAGTTAAATGTTATACAGAACCGTACGTTTTTACTTACAAAGAGATGAGAAAAATCCTATTTTTCTTCATAATTAATTTTGACAGGATGGTAAGTACAGAGGAAAGAAGATATCACCAAAGGAAACTTAAAAATCATAAGATTGTGGTAAGCGTTCAGAGGGTTTGAATGAAAAATAACAAGCAATAAAAATAAATCAAAACTAGAATAATAAAAACTACGCGCAAAGGCTCAGGTGAAAATCTGGGCTTTTTTGTGCGTAGCTGTTCTTCAACTGATTAAACCAGATCATTTTCACTACGGTCAGTGGCAAATAATGAGCGGCGCTGGTTTTTCGGGATTTTTGGACAGTTATTTGAGATTTGGTACAACATTTTTGTCAGCGCAGGCAAGTGGGTACCGACTACAGATTTTCCTGTGGTGAGTAATGACACACTGATATCACGTTCAGGGTCTGCCCAGCATAGGATATTGGAGAAACCAATATGTCCAAATGCCTGTCCTGTCATTGGCCCAAACAAACCAATAGGGTTACTGCCGAGCATTGGGCCAAGTGCATAACGCATTGGCGCAAGTAAACTACGGTCGATACTGACGCCAGAGGTCGGCAAGGTCGAACGGAAAACGGTTTTGGCACTCATGATCTGTTTGCCCTGATATTCACCACCACTGAGCAACATTTCAAAAAAACGTCCTGACTGCTCTGCACTGGTGTAGATGTTGCCAGCAGGGCAGATGATGTCCATGAAACGTGTGTCATTGGTAATGTCCACAGCGGTTTGTAGCCCAGCACCCAGCACATGCTTTAAATAACGATCCGTACCTAAACCTGGATGCATGCCAGTGGCGTAGTTCATTGCCACATCTGCGCGGTACTCTGGTTTTAGGCCATAGTTGAAATAATCCAGACCCATTGGCTTTTCAATATGTTCAGCCAGATATTCACGCACGCTTTGTCCTGTGACACGCTTGATCACCTCACCCAGAATATAGCCTGCGGTCACGGCATGATAGGCAAGATGCGTACCTGATGGTGAAACTGGCTTGGCCGCGCACAGGCGTTTTAGAATCTCTTTCTCATCAAACAGCAATTCAGGGGTGATCTCACCGTCGATCCGTGGAATTCCACCGCGATGTGATAACAGGTGGAACAGGGTCGCACGCCGTTTGCCATTGACCCCATATTCAGGAATGTAATAGCTGATTGGATCCAGCAGGTTCAGGTCACCACGCTCATCCAGCATGTGTACCAGCATGGCCGTGACCATTTTAGAGGCTGAGAACAGGCAAACGGGGGTGTCTGGTGTGCCGATCTTGGCATCAGCACCCAGACCATCGGGAGTGTTGCCCTGAGCGTAGCCAATGCTACGGTTCAGCAGGATTTGTCCCTGACGGCGTAGACATAGGGTAATTAAAGGATAGTTCCCCGTTTTATAAAGACATTCAACACTATCCCAAATCTTCTGGACCTGCTTTTCCGTCAAGCCGCCCAATTCAGCCGCGACTTCATCTTTGGAACGAATGACTTGATTGAGGTCATCTGGCACATAACAGGTATTGGTGGATAAGATTTTCACGATTCCCTCGCTAATTTTTCGTTTTCTTTCATTTCTGTTATAAACTGAAAACAGAATTGATAAATAGTTTGCCTGTTTTTCTGACAATTGTCATTGTCCCAATGATGAAATAAAAACATTTTTGCAATATAGCCATAGATCACTTAAAATAGGCGAATTGCTGTAGTGATGCACGGCAATCAGTTGCTTGCAACTGATCATTATCATTTTATTTTTTAAGCATCTCGGAGAAATCGAATGGCTTTAACTAACGCAGATCGCGCAGAGATCATCGCTAAATTTGCTCGTGCAGAAAACGACACAGGTTCACCAGAAGTACAGGTTGCTTTGTTGACTGCTCAAATCAATGATTTGCAAGGTCACTTTAAAGAGCACAAACATGACCACCACAGCCGTCGTGGTTTGATTCGTATGGTAAACCAGCGTCGTAAACTACTTGACTATTTAAATGGTAAAGATCACGGTCGTTATGTTGCTTTGATCGGCGCATTAGGTTTACGTCGTTAATTCGATTTGGCTTTATTTTCGGTATTTCGCATGTTGCAATGCTTTAACGCTGAAAACAAAGTTTCGCCTGATTTAAGTTAGGCGATTTTTAGAAGGGGCGCATGTTCGCTCCTTCTTTGTGTTTAAATTTATTTAAAAATTTTGATCTGGTGCGATGGCTTCTAAGCTTTGTCATTTATCTACACATGAGTTGTGGTCTGAATGCCAAACCTTAGGGGTCTCACTAGAATAACTTTTTAAAAGAAACCAGGAAAATATAATACATGTCAATGTTTAATATCGTTCGTAAAGAATTCCAATTTGGTCAGCATCAAGTTGTTTTAGAAACGGGTCGTGTTGCACGTCAAGCAAATACAGTTTTAATCACCATGGGTGGTGTCACTGTGCTTGTTGCGGTTGTGGCTCAGCCTAAAGCAAAAGCGGGTCAAGACTTTTTCCCGTTAACTGTGAATTATCAAGAAAAACAATATGCGGCGGGTCGTATCCCTGGTGGTTATGGCAAGCGTGAAGGCCGTGCTTCTGAAGCAGAGACTCTAATTTCTCGTTTGATTGACCGTCCAATTCGTCCATTGTTCCCAGAAGGTTATTTCAACGAAATCCAAGTCACAGCAACAGTTGTGTCTTCTGACAAAACCATGGATGCTGATATTGCTGCAATGTTGGGTACATCTGCTGCATTGTCGATTGCAGGCACACCTTTCCGTGGTCCAATTGGTGGCGCACGTGTTGGTTTGATCAATGGTGAATATGTTCTTAACCCAACGTTAGAACAACTTGCACAATCTGATCTTGATCTTGTCGTTGCAGGTACAGAGTCAGCAGTGTTAATGGTTGAATCTGAAGCGAAAGAACTTTCAGAAGACCAAATGTTAGGCGCAGTACTTTTCGGTCATGACGAAATGCAAATTGCTGTACAAGCAATCAAAGAATTTGCTGCAGCTGTTGGTGCGAAAGAATCAGAGTGGGTTGCTCCAACACACAACGAAGAATTACGTGCTAAATTAAAAGAAGCATTTGAAGCAAAAATTTCAGAAGCGTATACAATTGCGGTAAAACAAGAACGTTATGCAGCTTTAGATGCACTATATGCAGAAGCTGTAGCTCAGTTCGTTCCAGAAAATGACGAAACTGGTATCGCTGATGAAGTAAACGAATTATTCGAAGACCTTAAATACCGTACAGTACGTGACAACATCTTGTCAGGTAAGCCACGAATTGATGGTCGTGATACAAAAACTGTTCGTGCTATCGACGTTCAGGTTGGCGTGCTGGGCCGTGCCCATGGTTCAGCATTGTTTACCCGTGGCGAAACTCAGGCACTTGTGACTGCAACTCTGGGTAACACTCGTGATGCCTTGATGGTTGATACCTTGGCTGGTACCAAAACTGACAACTTCATGTTGCATTATAACTTTCCTGCATACTCTGTAGGTGAAACAGGTCGTGAATCTGGTCCTAAACGCCGTGAAATCGGTCATGGCCGTTTGGCGCGTCGTGGTGTACAGGCGGTACTTCCTCCAGTTGACCGTTTCCCGTATGTGTTACGTGTGGTTTCAGACATTACTGAATCAAATGGTTCATCTTCAATGGCGTCTGTATGTGGTGCTTCGCTTGCACTGATGGATGCGGGTGTTCCGCTTAAAGCACCAGTTGCGGGTATCGCAATGGGCTTGGTGAAAGAGGGTGAGCGTTTTGCAGTACTTTCAGACATCCTGGGTGACGAAGACCATCTGGGTGATATGGACTTTAAAGTAGCAGGTTCTGCAAACGGTATTACTGCGCTTCAAATGGACATCAAGATCGAAGGTATTACTGAAGAGATCATGGAAGTTGCATTAAACCAAGCTTTTGCTGGTCGTATGCATATCCTGAATGAAATGAATAAAGTCATTTCACGTGCTCGCGCAGAAATCAGTGCGAATGCACCGACTTTCGAGGTGATTAACATCAATCCAGACAAGATTCGTGATGTGATTGGTAAAGGTGGTGCTACCATTCGTGCCATTACAGAAGAGACCAAAGCTGCGATTGATATCGAAGACAATGGTACAGTTCGTGTATTTGGTGAAACGAAAGCTGCTGCTCGTGCTGCGATTGCAAAAATTCAGGCACTGACTGCTGAAGTTGAGCCAGGTACAATCTATACAGGTAAAGTGATTCGTATCGTTGAATTTGGTGCATTCGTGAATATCTTGCCAGGTACGGACGGTTTGCTTCACATTTCGCAAATCTCAAATGAGCGTATTGCCAACGTGACTGACGTATTGAAAGAAGGTCAAGATGTGAAAGTACAGGTTGCGGATGTGGATAACCGTGGTCGTATCAAGTTGACCATGAAAGACATCGAACAAGCGTAATCACTGCAATCGACTGACAAAAAGCTCGCCTTGTGCGGGCTTTTTTATGGCATGATATTTTTAGGATTTAAATGAATATCAGGGTTATGCAGCTTTATTATTTTTATCGTCATAACAGTGAAAATACGATTTTTATTAGTGCCGAAGAACAATCAGAACATACGCTGGAATTTTTGTGGGTTGATAGTTTGAGACAGGATTTGGTTAATCATACCGATTCTTGGCAAAAAAATATTTATGAGCACACAGGTGTGGCGCTTAACGAATTTCATATGCGTGACCTGCTCAATATTGAACATCCTTGTGCTTTCGACAGTGTCGAGGAATATGACCTGCTGGTGTTCCGCAAACTGATTAGCCCAGACGACCAGATTTATGAAAGTGACAGTCCACTGGAATCCCATGAAAGTGTTTTTGGCCTGGCCACCACACCAGTGAGTTTTATCCTAACGCCGAACATTTTGGTCAGTTTAAGGGAGCAGGGCAATAAGGCGATCGAAAGCTATATTCAACGTATTCCAGTACCATTATGGGGCGGGCGATTGAGGAACAAAATAAACCCCGTAAATTAGCCAGTACACCTGCCGATTTATGCTTACGCTTATTGAACAGCATGATTGATGGCTATTTGAATTTACGCACCCCATTGACCCGTCGTGTTGAATATTGGCAACAGCAACTTTTGCAGGGCAACCGCCGTTTTAAACAGTGGCATCAATTGTTTCATGAAGATATGGCTTTCCAGCAGATTGAAAACCTGTGTGAGGAACAGATTGAAACCTTGCAGGAGTTTCGAGATGAACTGGTGGACAACTACCATCATGTGGTCAGTGAACATAAGCACAAAAGCCAGGACATTCTTCTGGTTCGTCTCAATGATTTAATGAGCCATGTAGAGCGTGTTCAAAAACATACCTTGCGCTTGAGAAACGCCATTCAATCAGCCATTGATTTACACTTTTCGGCAATTGCCAACCAGACCAATGAAAATATGCGGATTTTGGCGATTATCACCGCCGTATTCGCACCCCTGACCTTGCTGACGGGAATTTATGGAATGAACTTTGAGTTTATTCCAGGATTAAAGTCCCCTGTCGGGTTCTGGATCATGCTGGCGGTGATGTTATTAAGCACAGTGCTGTTGCTGTATTATTTCTATCAGCAGCATCTGGTGGGGCGGGGTGAGCGTAGTGTGATTGACCTGCTGGCGCAGCAGCATAAACAACGCAACCTGAACCTGCTCTGGTTTCTGGACTATGAACCGATTAAACAAACCCTCAAAGAGGTTGAGAAAATGACTAAACTAAAATAAAGCGTTTAGTCATATATAAAGATGTTGCCTTAATGAAAATTTTTTAACTGCCTGCGGAGTTGCTGCACTTCATCAATCAGGTCCAGCATCACCGCAACCGCAGATAGACTGGCATCAAAGTCACGCTGTAAACGGTAGGCACGACGGGCGCGGGCAACATCTTCACCAATGAACTGGTGGCTTTGTGGATCAACCTGAATCTGCAAAATATCGTAGTCGATCAGCTTGAGTACCCAGTCGGTGCTTTGACCACAGACTTCGGCAAAGTGTTCGAGATCAAGTGCCAATTGTTCATCAATGATTTCAACTTGGCAGTGACCATCATATTGAATTTCTTTGTATTGAATAGTTGTCATGATCTTACTCCTTATGATGCACGAGGTCTGAATGAAGCAAAAGCATCTGCAAACTGTTGATAAGCTTGTTGCTCTTGTTCGCTGTGTGCTGGTGGTAAAACAATATTAATAATTAGATATAAATGCCCTGCAGTTTTATTTGGTATCCCTTTATCTTTGAGACGTAATTGTTGTCCATTTTTGGCATTTTTAGGTAAGTTGACTTTGAGTTGCCCTGCGGGAGTATTGACTTCAATGCTTTGTCCTAGAGCTGCTTCCCACGGAGTTACATCAATAGTTTGATAGACATCAGCCCCTTCAATACGAATGCGGTCGGTATCTTTATATTGGATTTCAATATAAAGATCACCATTTTCACCGCCATTGATACCACTTTGCCCTTGACCATTTAAGCGAATTTGCTGACCTTCTTTCATTCCTTTTGGAATTTTGACTTCCAGCGTTTTGCGCTGTACTTCAGGCTCACCATAGGCATTGTAGGTCGGAATCTGTAGGGTAATTTGCTGGGTTGAACCGTGATAGGCAATATCTAAATCAACTTGAATGCTGGCATGCTGGTCTTCGCCCTTGTAACTGCGTTGCTGGCGTTGCGAACGCTGCTGCCCACCACCAAAACCTGAGCCAAATCGACCAAATAAATCCTCAAAGCCACTAAAGTCTGCACCCCCATCGCCTGAACTTTGGCGATAGAACTGGGAACCATCGAATCCACCCGTGCCCTGACCAAATCCGCCAGCACCCTGACCAAAGCCAGCAAAACCCTGCGGATGATCCAGCATCTGGTCATATTCAGCCTTTTTAGTGGCATCACCCAAGGTATCGTAGGCGACATTAATCGCCTGCATTTTGGCTTCAGCATCTGCCTCTTTACTAATATCTGGATGATATTTCTTTGCCAGTTTACGATATGCTTTTTTGATTTCGTCTGCTGAGGCATCTCTTGAAACACCGAGCTCTTCATAATAATTTTTTGCCATGATCTTAAATATAATAATGAGATGTTTCTTTTATTATGAAGCGAATTGCCAAGATTTCAATAGGCTGGATTGTATAAGACTTGTTTTGTTGTTTTGGAAAAAATGCCAGCACTTTGGCTTGGCTGACACCGATCATGATATCCATTGGGCTATAACTTTAACTGAGATAGAGTTTTGGATAAATGCCTTATCCAGTAGACCTTAACGTAAAATAAAAAAAGACGGCAGCCCGTCTTTTTTTATGAGAAAAATCAATTAACTCAAATGTTCACCAAATAAGGCCAAAGCCTCTTCGGCGGTAAATTCATAGCGTGCATTACAGAACTGGCAATCCATCTGAATTGGATTCTGTGCTTCCAGCGTTTCGTGTACCGCATCCCCCCAATCTGGATCAGCGCATTGGCACAGCGTTCCTTTGAACAGGTACAACCGAACTTTAATTGCTCAACATCAGGTAAACGTACCTCTTCTTCATTATACAGGCGGTACAGGATCTCATTGGCTGGTAGGTCGGTTAGCTCTTCTGGTTTTAGTGTTTCAGTCAGCATGGTCAGACGTGGCCATAAGTCCTCATCCACCAGTTTTTGTTCTTCCTCATTATTGCGCGGAAGTAATTGAATCAGTAAGCCACCCGAACGTTTACTGTTGGTTGCCAGAACAATATGTGTTGGAATCTGTGCAGACAGGTCATAATACTGCATCAGGCAACCTGCCAGTGTCGGTTGATCCAGTGGCACAATCCCCTGATAGCGTTCGCCATGCTCAGGTTCGATATTGATAAATAGAACAGGGCTGCTCAGTGATGCAAGTACAGTACGGCTATCCGACCCCTCTACGAATCTTGGGTCATCTTCATAATCCGCCAGTGCGCGCACTTCGCCCAAATGGTTGCATTCCGCCATTGCCCATTTGAATGTGCCATTGGCCTGAATTTGTAGGCTGATACGGCCACGGATTTTAAGTGTGCTTGCCAGTAAGGCGGTGGCACTGAGCATTTCACCCAGCAGGCTTTGCACCGCAGGCATATATTCACGTTGTGCCAGAATGGTTTGCAGCGTTTCTTCCAAATGAACCACCTCACCGCGAACAGGGCAGTCTTCAATATAAAAGCGTTGGCGTAAATCAGACATCTTTTTCTCCAGTATTCAGTACAGCGCACAAACAACGCTTTTGACTTGCCAAGCCTGAACGGCTGCACAAGTGGGTGAATGGGGGGTATGCAGTCAATAATGGTGGCGCTTTGCTAAAACTCAAGATGTTTCATGCGGCGATTTTGCAGCAGTTTGTGTCGCCTGATCATCAGGCAGGCGTTCTGGGGCGACAATTCTCATGTTTTCAAACAAATACTCAAGTTCAGCAAGTGCATTGGGATAATTGTTGATTGTTTCATACTGGTCATGAGACCAGAGCGACTGATTCAGCAACTGTTGATCCTGCTGCTGGAACTGGCTGATTTGTACCTGTGCATCCGCAGTTGAACATCCAGTTTCAATCAGTGCCTGTTGGGCCATATCCAGAGAAGATAAATAGGTTTCACGCCAAACATGCTGAATGCCCAAATCATGCAGTAAATGGGCATGATGACGGTCACGCGCACGTACCAGCAAGCTCAGGTCTGGATAATTTAGGCGAAGATGCCGTGCAAGGTTCATGCTGTCTTCAACATCATCAATGGCAATAATCAGCAACTTGCAATATTCAATACCTGCCGCACGCAGGTTTTCGACTTGGGTGACATCAGCATCCAGAAAATGATGTCCATATTGTTCAATAAAATCAGCATCAGGCTGGTTGCTGTCTATTACGCTGAACTGTCTGCCCTGTGCATGTAGAGCGCGTGCAACCACCTGTCCAAATCGTCCAAAGCCGACAATTAGAATCGGATGCTGTGGCACATCATGGGCATGTTTAGGCGCTTTTTTTTGCATCAAGGGCAGGATTTTGGTGTTCATTAACCAAAATAATAATGGTGTAAGCAGCATTGAGCCAAATATGATCAGCAAGGTCGGTTGCAAAATCTCTTTGCTGAGTAACTGCTCGCTTTCAGCGATTTTTAACAGAAGAAAAGACAGTTCACCACTGTGTGCCAGCAGAATAGCTAGTCCCATGCTGAACTTGCCAGAACGCTGCTGATAATAACCGCATGCCGCAATCATAGCGGCCTTAATCAGCAATAATCCAGAAATGGAAGCTAAAATAAATAAAGGTGACTGTAGTAGCGGAGTCAGGGAAATTTCTAGCCCGATGGCAAGGAACAATAACCCGATTGCTGCATCTCTAAACGGGGAAATCATCCGTTCAACTTCCACCTTAAACTCAGTCTCTGCCAGTAAGATGCCTGCCAGAAAAGCGCCAATCAGTGTATGGATGTTGAGAATATCTATGATTAAAAGCACTGAGAAAACAATCAAGAGTCCCAGAACGGGAATCAGTTCAACACTGTGGCGATGTGCTAGAAAGCGAAAGGCAGGTCGAACCAGATAACGGCTTGCGAGAAACAAGCCTGAAATGGTGGCAATGATCGCAGCGAAATAGGCGATACCATGCTGGGTTGATGCAGTGTCTTCCAGTAGGGGAAACAGCCCAATCAGAAGCACTGCAAAGAGCGTTTGCAACTGTAGGCCTAATAATGCAGTTTGTCCCAATGTACTGTTGATTTGTCTCTTGTTTTGAAGCAGTTGCTGAGTAAGGGTGATGGAAGACAGGGCAAGCGCAAAGCCGAGAACAATACTTTTTAGAAAATCCTGTAGGATGAAAAAACAGGTACTGATCAATAAAATAGTGCTGAGTAGCAATGGCAAGCCACTATTGATCATCAGGTTGTGGCGCTGTGTCCAAAGTTGTTGTGGTTTAAAGGCAAAGCCCAAAAACAACATGAACAGGATCATGCCCAGCTCAGTCAGTTGATTAATTAGCTCTGCATCATGAATCAGATTGAAAACACCAGAACCCAGCAATAGCCCTGCGATGAGATAACCCAAAACAGGGGTTGAGGCATAGCGTTTTGCCAATGGTGCAAAGATTAAGCTCGCAAGCAATAACAAAATGATTTGTAGCAGTAAGGACATCTAATGCCTCAAATTTTTATGTTTCTCATATTCAGTTCTAACTAAACTCTTGTGGGTCCACATCAATCGACAGTCTCAGTTGATGCTGACGAGGTAAATGTACCACTTGTTGCCACCATTGACGTAAATAAAAATGCAGTTTTGCCCGATCAGCAGACAAAATCACCATGTGTGCCCGATAACGGCCTGCTTTACGTTCCATCGGTGCAGGAATAGGGCCCCAAATATCAACACTGTCTGCTGCCATCGCTCTGAATTGCTGGGCAATCTTAGACAGGAATTGTTGGCTATATTCTCTATCTTTGGATTCAACCCGAACCAGCACAGCATAACGATAGGGTGGCAATAACGCTATTTTGCGTTCAGCCAGCATGTGCTTTGCCACAGTTCGATAATCATGTTCAATCAATGTGGTCAGCATGGGATGGTCAGGGCGTAGGCTTTGTAAATAGACATGGCCCTTGTGTTCGCCACGGCCCGCACGACCTGCAACTTGCACGATCAACTGGGCGGTACGTTCTGGCGCACGGATATCCACACTTAATAATCCTGCATCTATATCCAGAATGGCAACTAGGGTGACGTGGGGGAAATGATGTCCTTTTGCCAGCATTTGCGTACCCAGCAAAATCGTGGGTTTGTTTTGCTGAATACGGTCATAAATCTTCTGCCAGCTCCCCACCCGACTGGTGCTGTCACGATCCACCCGAATCACATCGTGATGCGGAAACAACTCATTCAGGTGTTCCTCAACTTTTGCTGTCCCTGCACCCAGACTTTTCAGCGTGTGTTGCTGACATTCAGGGCAGTGATCAGGCAAACGCTGAATGGTGCCACAATGATGACAATGCAAATAATGATAGGGTTGTGAATGCACAGTAAAGTGGGCATCGCAATGTGGGCAATTGGCCTGCCAGCCACAGCTTTCACAAATCAGCACAGGCGCATAGCCACGGCGGTTGAGAAAGATCAGTACCTGTTCCTTGCGTTCTAGTGTCTGCCTGATTTGCTCAATCAGGATTTGGCTGATGCCATGCTGTTTTTTTGCCACTTTCAGGTCAATCACATGCATTCTGGGTAGGCTCGCAACGCCAGCACGCTGGCTCAGTTCAAGCAGATGCAATTTACCTGATTCAACCAAATGATAGCTATCAATACTTGGCGTGGCTGAACCCAGAATCACAGGGCATTGTTGCAAGTGCCCACGATACAGTGCCACATCACGGGCATGGTAGCGGAAACCCTCTTGCTGCTTATAGGAAAGGTCATGTTCCTCATCCAGAATAATCAAACCTAAATGGGGTAGTGGTGTGTAAATTGCTGAGCGTGTGCCAATCACAATTGAAGCTTTACCCGTCTGGGCATGTTGCCAGGCCTGTAGGCGCTTTGAGTCATTCAGGCCTGAATGCAGCAAAGCCACATCACAGTGAAAGCGAGACTTAAAACGTGCAACGGTTTGCGGGGTCAGGCCAATTTCAGGCACCAGCACCAGCACCTGTTTGCCCTGTTTTAACACCTCATACATGACCTGCAAATAAACTTCAGTTTTACCACTGCCTGTTAAGCCATCCAGTAAAAACGCCTGATAGTGATGCAGCGATTTTAAAATTTGTTCAATGGCTTGCTTTTGGTCTGGATTGGCTGTGAGTGGCATTTGTGCCAACTGTACAGGCATAGGCGTGAAATCATGCGGTTCAAGCTGACATTGCACCAGCCCCTTTTTTCCAGTGCCTTCAGTGTAGCGGTTTCCACGCCGCTCAAGTTTAAAATATTCTCTGTGGTGCCATGCGGATGCAGCTTGAGAATCTGGTAAGCATCATATTGTTTTTGCGAGCGTTTCAATAAGCCATTAGGGTCATCATGTGGAATGACTTTCCATTGATGAAACAGGATATCCAGTGCGCGGCCTTGCCTGAGTAGAGTGGGCAAGGCACTTTGCATGACTTCGCCAATCGGGAACTGGTAATATTGGGCTGACCATGTCAATAAAGTTAAAACTTGTTGGTCTAAAATCGCTTCCTGATCGAGCAGTTCGGTAATGGCTTTAAGCTTGAATTGACCTGTAAATGCCTCGTTTGGATCAACTTTTTCAGTAATGATTCCCACGAGATTTTGCCGTCCAAACGAAATCGCAACGCGTGCACCAACTTGTGCCTGCACATATTCCTCGGCACTGAGCGTATAGTCAAACGTGTCATAAATATAGACAGGAATGGCAACTCGAATACGGTACAGAATCGCGTTAGAATTTTGGTTCGGCATATAGGCTTCAATCAGGTGTAAAATGGCATGACTGCATGTTGTTGAATTATGCTAAAGTGCTGTGCATGATGTCGATGAATTTCTTGCGGAACACTGGTTCCCCATCTCATACACGGATATAACGGTAACGACAACTATTTTGGGACAATTAGAACAGAACCATGCCTGCTTATCAATTTACTGCGCTTGATGCTTCGGGAAAGCAACATAAAGGTGTGCTTGAGGGAGATTCCGCGCGCCAAATCCGTCAACAGTTACGGGATAAAGCATGGACACCGATTGCGGTCGATGCGGTTGAACAAAAAGACAAACAGCAACAACGCTCATGGTTTAAAAAAGGCTTTAGTGCCTATGATCTGGCGTTGATGACCCGTCAGCTTTCAGTGCTGGTTGCAGCAGGTATTCCGCTGGAAGAAGCCTTGCGTGCGGTCAGTAAGCAAAGCGAAAAGGCCCATGTGCAAAACCTGTTGATCGCTGTGCGTTCCAAAGTGCTGGAAGGTCATTCACTGGCTCAGGCCATGCAGCAATCTGGTCGTTTTCCTGAGCTCTATATTGCCACAGTTGCGGCAGGTGAGCGTTCGGGGCATCTGGACCTGATTTTAGACCAGCTTTCAGACTACACTGAAAACCGCTTTGCCATGCAGAAGAAAATTCAGGGCGCGATGATCTACCCGATTATCCTGATGCTGATGTCATTTGGGATTGTGATGGGCTTGATGACCTATGTCGTGCCTGAAATTGTCAAAACCTTTGAGCAAAGTAAGGAAGCCTTGCCGTGGATTACGGTTCTGCTGATGAAAGCCAGTACCTTTATTCGCCATACATGGATTGCAATGCTGATCCTTGCTGTGATTGCAATCATTCTGTTTACACGGTTTCTAAGAACCACCGCAGGGCATTATGCCTTTGACCGTTTAACACTCAAGTTGCCTCTGTTTGGTAAACTCTCGCGTGGTATCAATGCAGCACGTTTTGCCAGTACGCTGTCGATTTTGACCCGTTCAGGTGTACCTTTGGTTGAGGCATTACGCATTGGCGCGGAAGTGAGCAATAACTGGGTGATTCGCGATGCCATTGAAGTGGCGATGGAACGTGTAACAGAAGGTGGTAATTTGGCAACACAATTGGAGCGTTGCGGTTATTTCCCACCAATGATGGTACAAATGATTCGGAGTGGTGAAGCTTCGGGTGAACTGGATCGCATGCTGGATCGGGCATCGACCATGCAGGATCGGGAAGTTAGCACCTTTATCTCCACCTTGCTGGCATTGCTGGAGCCGCTGATGCTGGTCTTTATGGCAGCCATTGTATTGGTGATTGTGATTGCGGTCATGTTGCCAATTATTAATATGAATAATATGATCTAGGAAATTTGATGTTTGAGATGAAAATGAATAATTCAGTGAGTGAACAGCATTCTAAGCATAATCCTAATTCTGCCACTCGAAGCACAGCTTCTCGCCTTGCGACAGGGTCGAGCGTTGCTCGACTTAATCCTGCCTCAGGATTTACCCTCATTGAGGTGATGGTGGTGATTGTAATTTTAGGTGTATTGGCTGCGCTGATTGTACCCAATGTGATGGGACGTGGTGAAAAAGCCAAAGTTGATACCACTAGTATTACACTCAAAGGTGTTGCAGGTGCTTTGGATCAATATAAATTAGATAATGGCCGTTACCCAAGCATGCAAGATGGTGGCTTGGATGCATTGGTGAATCAACCTGCTTCTGCAAAGAACTGGTTGCCAGGTGGTTATGTTAAAGGCGGCTATCCAAAAGACAGTTGGGAAAATGATTTACAGTATGTAATTCCAGGCCGTGAGGGTCGTTCATTTGATTTATATTCCTTTGGTGCGGATGGTAAAGAAGGCGGCGAGGGTAATGATGCCGATATTTATTATCAGCCATAATATCTAATCAAAAATATCACTTCACTTTTTAAATAAAGTAAATTAGGAGTGAAGTGATAATGTTTCCTGTTTTATAAATAAAATATAAGGGTTTGAAAAATATATAAATTTTAAAACAAATAGTATGTGATATTTATAACAAGAATTATTCCCATGTGTAATGGTTACAAGAAACGGAAAATAACAGGAAAAATAGACTTTTTCTTTATATTAAAGCTTTGCATAATAAATTCAAACCATTTAAATCAGGTATGGAGTGAGCAGATGAAAGCATTTTTTATGTTGGATGAACTGAATCAGTTTCATTGGGCAATGCTTAAATCTGTGTTGCTTATTTTAAGCCTGTTGCCGATCAGTGAGGGCGCTTTAAGTTTATGGCATGCTACAGAAGGTAGCAGCCAGATCATGATTGGTTTTTTTGCATTAAGCATGTTGAGTGCATGGTTTGTACTGTGTTTTCTAAGTGCCTTAAAAACAACCGTATGGGATAATCAGGAGATGATTTCCAGATACGAGCAATTGTTGTTTAAGGCTTACCGCTATATTCCGATGTTATTTTTATCGAGTCTGGTTGCATATTTATCCGTGCAATTGCCATTGGCCTTGTAACTCAAAGATCAATCCCGTTATAAAAAAAGAGCGTTGATTCAAACGCTCTTTTCATCTTACCTACCGCCGTGACTTAAAGGAAACATCGACTTTACGCGGACGATAAATCCAGCCCATAACCAATAGAAGAATGGAAAAGATCAGGATTGGATAATCGCTCAAACGGTTATACAGTGTTTGCCCCTGCATTGCAGGTAAATCACCACGTAATACAAATTCCTCATCCAAAGGTGCCTGTTTCACGATATGGCCATTGTGGTCAATAAACGCAGTCACGCCTGTATTGGTAGCACGAATAAACCAGCGACCATTTTCTTTGGCGCGCATTTGTACCATTTGTAAATGTTGCCAAGGTCCAGCCGTTCCTGTAAACCAGGCATCATTTGAAACCGTGATTAAAAAGTCGCTATTCGATGCATTGCGGCGGGTGAGGTTCGGGTAGGCGACCTCATAGCAAATTGCGGCTGCGAGTGCATGACCTTTTACGATCAGTGGCTTCTGATTGGCCTCACCACGCGAGAAACCACTCATGCTGACATCATTTTGTAAGGCTGGCAGTACCCATTTGAGTGCACCTGACAATGGAATGTACTCACCAAACGGCACTAAGCGTTGCTTTTTATACAGACCGTGAGAGTCGCTGCCCGAAGACATGAGGCTGTTGTAGTACAGTGGTTCACCCACCTGCTGCGATTTTGCCACGTCCCAATAGGGAATACCTGTGACCCATGCTGTATCTGTCTTTTTTGCCTGAGCTGCCATGGCCTCCAAAAATTCAGGAATATCGGTCTGGAACATTGGAATTGAAGATTCAGGCCAAACGATCAGGTCACGCCCCCATTCCGCACGGGTTAAAGTGGCATAAATTTCTAAGGTTTTAATCTGATATTCAGTCAACCATTTCAGATCTTGCGGAATATTGCCCTGAATCAGGGACACGCTCAGGGGCTTGGAGGCTTTGGGCTGAACAAACTGGATAAATCCAGCACCCCAGGCCCCTAGCACCAGCAAGGCGGAGGGAATGGCCCAAAACCAGCGTCAATTAAAATTTCGACCAAAGCACATGCCAGTACAATGACCACAAATGAAACCGCATAAATCCCAAATAAGGGTGCATAGCCATCGAGTAAGCGTTCAGTAAAGGCATAGCCTGCAATAGCCGTGGAAAACCTGTGAATGGGTTTTTGCCCACTCAAATAGCACCCAGAGTGGTGCAAAGGTGGAGTGGTGTTTCTGGGAAAAACCGTCGATAAGCCCATGTTTGAAAAGCAGTAAATAAGCCCATTGCGGCTGCCATAAAGACAATCATCAGAATTACTTAAAAAGGCATTGGTATATCGCCATAGGTATGGATAGAGTGTAGAGCCAGAACAGCGCCGACAAACCCATAAGCCAAAACCATAAAATGCAACCCAGCACAAGAGCCCCTTGGGATTCCTCTGGCGTAACACTGCATAAAGCAATGCTGGCGATAGAATCGCCAGCTACCAGAAATTATAGGGTGCGAGTGCCAAGCTAAAGATTGCGCCTGAGATCAGGGCAATCAGCAGTGGAACAATAAAGGGAAGCTGTTTTTGTGGTTGAGATGAATTTAACAGCTTTTCAAAATAGCTTCTCATTGACGGACAGCTCGAATCAGATGAATAGTGCGTGCATCTGCTTCAATAATGGTAAATTGCCAATCCCCAAGTTCAATGGTTTGACCTTGTAAATCGCTGACTAAACCAATTTCTTGCAGCAGTAAACCGCCCATAGTTTCAACTTCATCATCAGAAAAATCTGCATCTAAAATTGTGTTGAAATGTTCAATTGGTGTAAGTGCCTGCACAATCCAGGTATTGGCTGTGTTGCGGTCATTGTCAGCACGATATATAACGCTTCTTCATCCGCAATATCATGCTCATCTTCAATTTCACCCACAATCTCTTCGAGAATGTCTTCAAGGGTCACCAGGCCAGAAGTTGAACCATATTCATCAATCACAATGGCAATATGGGTCTCAGGTATTTCTTCAACATGCGTAGCACCTGGTCTGAACGTGCACTTTCGGGCACAAATACAGGCTGGCGCATCAATGAACGAATATCGGCTTTGACATTGCGCTCAGTCAAGAAAGGTAAAAGATCTTTTGCTAATAAAATACCAACAACATTATCACTTTGATCTGCTGAGAACACTGGGAAACGCGAATGTGCTGAATCAATCAGGACATCTAATATCAATAACTGATCATCTTCCTGTAAGCTGATAATTGCAGTTCGAGGCGTCATGACTTCCCGAATTTTTGTTGCTGGTAGATCGAGAACACCCTCAAGCATAGCAACAGTATCTGGTTCTAAAAAACGACGTGAGTCTTGAACTAACCTGAGTAATTCATCGCGGGTTTCAGGTGCAGTACCTAACCATTTTCTTAAGCCACGCATACCCCACGACGGACTGGATTCCTCGACCATGATCTTTCCTAAAGACTCTCTATATCAATTAGATGATTTTCATCATACCGAAGAAAAAGCGGATATGCATCAATAAAACGATGCGAAAAATGTACAGTTTTTCAAAAAGCTGTTGATGATTTTTATCGACTTACTTTATGTTAAAATGTGAATATTAAAATATATGAGTATGATGATGTCCGAACAACCTCAACTTCCCACTGTTCAACTTAATACTAGAGGTTTACGTTGTCCTGAGCCTGTGATGATGCTGCATCAAGCGATTCGCAAAGCAAAATCAGGTGATATCGTCGAGGTGTTTGCTACAGATCCTTCTACATCTTGGGATATTCCTAAGTTTTGTATGCATCTTTGGGCATGAACTATTATTAAAAGAAGAAAGTCTCGATGAAAACAGTCACACTGAATATCGCTACTTGGTACAGAAAGGGTAGTCTGGATATTCAATTAAATTTGAGGAAATGGCTCAGTGAAATTAAAACAGCTTGAAAAACACATGTGGGCTTTTGAAACTTTGATTGATGAGGATATAGAGCAGCAATTTGATGAAGCATTGGAGTACTTGTCTCAAGGCAGTTTACTTGCATCAGAGCTGACGCTAACCAACTACTTTCTGAGTATCCCCAACATATTGATGCTTGGGTTCATCTTGGGCTGGTTTATGGATATTCTGGTCGAAAAATGGAATCTTATCTCGCTTTGCGTGAGGCTCATCGTATTGGACTGGCAGTATTTCCCATTTAACTGGGATAAAGATTTATTGGAATGGGGCTTTATTGAGAACCGTCCATTTTAGAGGCTTGCTTTAATTTAGCCTTACATTTGGCTGATACACCGATGGCTGTTGAAGCGGAGCAGATTTTTACAAGATTAGTGAAGATATCCCCAAATGATAATCAGGGAGCACGCTATCTGTTATTAAAACGCTTTCTTGAAACAGGGAATAAATTAAAATTGCAATGGCTGGATGCAAGTATCCAGAAGACCATAGCCCTGAATTTTTATATGGAAAAGTATTGTTTGCATTAATGCAGCAAGATATGGATAGAGCTAAAGCCACATTTTTTGAAGCAAAAGCTGCTTTTCACTGGTTGCTCGAGAACTCAAGAAAAAACGTCATCCTAAGCCTGCTGAACTGAGGAGGGATATATCACTATGGGTGGGAAAGATCAGGCATTTGTTTACTGAGAGAGTTTGGTCATCTTTGGGAATATGGAAGCCCCACTCTTTAGTTTGTTAGGTAATATATAGTGATGCTATGAATAAGCCCTGACATTTTGGGACGGGCGATATATTTATTATGCTTCCTTGATCAGGCTATTTTTAAGCAAATTTTCAAACTTGGCTATCTCAGTAATTTCTACGCCATTGAAAATTCTGATGTTTGAGTTGCTTAAAAACCTTTCCCTTATATCTGCATAAAAAGAAAAAATTGAGTTGATTTTAGCTCGAATGTTAAAAAACAAAGCCCCAATCTTTCAATCAGGGCTTTGAGTAATGACTATGATAATAGATTACATGTTAGGGTAATTGGGGCTACCCACCACCCTCAGGGGTTACCCAAGTAATGTTTTGTGAAGGGTCTTTAATATCACAAGTCTTACAGTGTACGCAGTTGGCTGCGTTAATCGGAAGCGCTTAGAATATCCTCCATTTTCCATGATTTCATATGCTTTCAACAGGGCAGTAGCGTTGAGCAGGCTCATCCCATTTTGGTAAGTTTACATTCACTGGAATTGATGGATCAGTTAGCTTTAAGTGAGCAGGTTGGTTCTCTTCATGCACTGTATTTGATACGAATACTGAAGATAAACGGTCAAAGGTCAACTTACCATCTGGTTTTGGATAGTTTGGTTTGAACGTCGATGCATCACAGTTTTAAGTGCAGCAAAGTCTTGTTTTAAGTCATGTAAGGTAAATGGCACTTTAAGGATGTTTTGATCAATAAAGTTAAATGCACCACCAATCCATTGACCAAACTTGTGCATCGCTGGACCAAAGTTACGTGCTTGATATAACTCTTCTTTTAACCAAAAATTGTTATATTTTTCAGTGTATGCGGTTAACTCTTTGTCGAAATGATCTTCGCCTTCAGTGACACGTGCAACGGCTAAATCACCACCTTTGGCTGCACCGCTGCAATCGCTTCAAACACAGCTTCACCACACAGCATGCCGGGAATTTCATGGCAGTGTGAGAACCTTTGATTTTAGAAGTTCAAGAAACCTGCATCATCACCAATCAAACAACCACCTGGGAAAGTGAGTTTAGGTAAGGCATTAAAGCCACCTTTCACAACCGCACGCGCACCATAAGGAAATACGTTTACCGCCTTCGGGAATTGCTTAATTGTTGGGTGATTTTTTCCAACGTTGCATTTCCATGAATGGATACATGTGGATTTTCATAAGATAAATCCACAATCATCCCTAGAGTCACTTGGTTGTTTTCAGCGTGGTATAACCGCAACCACCAGATGAACCCGTTTCAGATAATGGCCAACCTGCACCATGCATCACTAGACCAGGCTTATGCTTAGCTGGGTCAATTTCCCAAAGTTCTTTAATACCAATACCGTAATGTTGCGGATCAGCATCTTTATCTAGGTTATATTTAGCAATTAGGCGCTTACCAAGGTGACCGCGGCAGCCTTCTGCAAACAAAGTATATTTGGCATGAAGTTCATAACCCGGTGTAAAGTTATGCGTTGGCTCACCATTTTTGCCAATGCCCATATCACCCGTCTGGATACCTTTTACAGTACCATCTTCATGGTAAAGAATTTCAGAAGCGGCGAAGCCAGGGAAAATTGAAACTTCAAGTTCTTCCGCTTTTTGACCTAACCAGCGAACAACGTTACCGAGGGAAATCACATAGTTCCCTTCGTTGTGCATTGATTTTGGTACCATCCAATACGGCATTTTTTGTGCCTTGGTATCAGAAAGCAGGAAATAGGTTTCGTCGCCTGTTACAGGAACATTGAGTGGCGCGCCTTCTTCTTTCCAGTTCGGAAACAGTTCATTCATGGCGCGTGGTTCAAGTACAGCACCAGAAAGGATATGCGCACCTACTTCAGAGCCTTTTTCAACAACACACACAGTAAGGTCTGGTAGGTTGTTTTCAATCGCTAGTTGACGAATTTTAATCGCAGCAGATAAACCCGCAGGCCCTGCGCCTACGATCACTACGTCAAACTCCATCGCTTCACGTTCGATGTGTTCCATGTAGGACTCCTCATATTTTTAAGGGTGGCAACCGTAATATTGCGATTCGGTGCTGCCATGAGTGTTCTGTATTGCCAAGCACAAAGACACTATTGTACTTGCAAACGTTTGGGATAGTATAGTTTTAAACCTTGGACTCGCCAATTGGCTGAGCGGTCATATTTTTTCGTCAGCTAGGCATAAAAGACGATAAATGAAAATGATTCTCCACCAGACTCGCTACAAAATAAGGGAAAAATCATGTTTTCTGATGATAAAAACTTAATGAGCATTGCACAATACGTAAAAGATGTACAGCAAAGTCACAAAAGGTCAATTCCACCTTTAGACCAGTGGCATCCAAAGCATTGCGGCAAAATGGATCTAAAGATAAAAGCCAATGGAGAATGGTGGCACGAAGGTCAATTGGTCAAGCGTCAGGCTTTACTCGACCTGTTTAGCAAGGTGCTGTGGAAAGAGGATGGAAAGTTTTACCTGAAAACACCTGTTGAGCAGATTGAAATTGAGGTTGAGGATGAGCCACTGCTAATCAACCAGGTGGATCAGGTTGAGATAGAGGGCAAGCGCTATTTGCAGCTCACCACCAGCAATCAGGATGTGGTGATTGTGGATGAGCGACACCCAGTTTTTATGCGTGCCTATCCAAATGAAGCAGGAGAGGATGAATTGCGTCCTTATGTGCATGTTCGTTTTGGAATGAATGCGTTGATTCAGCGTCAAAGTTTTTATCACCTTGTGAACTATGGCAGTTTGTCTGAAAATGCACGGGGTGAGACAGTTTTGACATTAAAAAGTGGTGATTTGGTCTTGCATTTAAGCACCTGAGGTTTAAGCTTAAAAGAGTGAAGAAACCACAGTGTTAATGTATTTGTATGACTGCTGTCCAATCCCTGCCCGTATTGGCTGACCCCATGCCACATGCATCCTCTGATGCGCCGATTGGGGTTTTTGATTCAGGCATTGGAGGCTTGTCGATTGCGCAGGAGATTGCCCGACATTTACCCAACGAACGGATTCTCTACTATGCCGATACCGCGCATGTGCCTTATGGGGCCCGTTCAGATCAGGAAATTCGACAATTAACAGCGCGTGCGATTGAGTGGCTGTATCGGCAGGGCTGTAAGATTGCGGTGGTGGCATGCAATACTGCATCGGCATTTAGTCTGGACTACCTACGTGACTACTATGGCGAGCATTTTCCGATTGTGGGATTGGTGCCTGCATTAAAGCCCGCTGTACTGCAAACACGGTCGAAAGTGGTGGCTGTGTTGGCGACACCTGCAACCTTTCGCGGACAGCTCATTAAGGATGTGATGAGCAGGTTTGCCGAACCTGCTGGCGTTCGGGTTTTAAAAGTCACCAGTCTGGAACTGGTGCCTTTTGTTGAGGCGGGACAGCAAATGAGCCAGGCCTGTCTGGATGTGTTGCAGGATATATTGCAGCCTGTGGTGGAGCAGGGCGCGGATTTTTTAGTGCTGGGATGTACTCACTATCCTTTTTTAAGGGATGCAATTCATCAGGTTTTTGATAAAAAGTTAAAATTAATTGATTCTGGACAGGCAGTTGCGCGGCAAACAGCCTATATTTTGATAAAAAATAGGTTATTATGTGACAAAATAAGTCATAATATTACACGTATTGAATGTTATGTCAGTGGTCATAATGCTGTTGAATTAAAATCGGTACTGCAGCATCTCATGCCAGAACAATTAACATGGACGATTCAGAATTTAGATGATCTGGGCGCCTAAAAGCATCAGTTGATTCATATTTGAGATTTTATTGGGGTTATTGTTGATAAGGCTTAAGCGAAACCGCTTAAGGATTATTGATAAGTGAACTGGGACCTAGCCTATGCAAGATACTCGTTATCAGGTTTTTATTTCTACGTCTGGCAATGAAATGCAACCAGAACGGGCAGTTTTG
Organism: Acinetobacter sp.; assembly: GCA_046347365.1. Taxonomy (GTDB): domain Bacteria; phylum Pseudomonadota; class Gammaproteobacteria; order Pseudomonadales; family Moraxellaceae; genus Acinetobacter. Next base: position 74,623 of record JAXMGF010000001.1, read on the forward strand.
GCCCAGACACTGATTGGAATGGGATTCTTTTCGTGGGGCTTGGAACAGCGTACACCCTTAAGCACCTCGATTGCTCGCCGACAGATTGATGACTGTGATTACGTGGTGATTTTGCTGGGGAGCCAGTATGGTGAGCAGTCCGTTTCAGGTGTGGGCTATATGCATCTGGAATATATCTATGCCATGACCAAACAGAAACCCGTGATTGTATTCATGCATGAAGATCCTGAATCACGTGATGCTGTATTACATGATCATAAATTAGAATTGAGAGAAAAATTCAAAGAGTTTAGAAAACAGCTTCAACATGAAGTTGATCAAGTTTTTACTTATCGGACTTTGCGTGATTTAGAACTTGCGGTACGTTCGAATATGCCACAAATGTTAGAGCGTTATCCTGTGGTCGGTTGGGTGCGTCCGCAAAATACGCAAGTTTTACAAGATGAAATTGATGCCTTGCGTGCCAAAGTTAAACAGCTTGAAACGGAACTGGGCAATCGGCAAGTTGATCCACTTACCAGCGTACCCAAAGTGTCCATGCATGAGGTTTATTCATTTGAATATCGTATGCATGCCTATCAGGATGGCAATTTCAAGGAAGTCAAACCCCACCGTAAAATGACCTGGGCACAATTACTGAATGTGCTTGGTTCATCATTTGTGATTCCAACACCTGAAGAATATTTTTCCAAGCGCATGAATGAATATTTAAACGAAACGGGTCTGGATGATGCGCGCAAGGAAATGCCACGCGCGCATGCTGTTTCACGTGCACAGGTGAATATCCGTGCCCTGCATGAAATCAAGTTGCAGATGCGCCAGAATGAGTGGATTGTGCCGACAGGACGGGATGACCGCCAACGTATGCTGTGGCAACTGACCGCAAAAGGGCAGAAGCTTCTGGAAAGCAATATACTGGACAGCAATCGGGTTTTTCAATTTAAGACCATGCATTAATTCAATTTAAAAAATAATCATAAAACTGCTAAAGTAATTGAAGAAATTCAGCTATAGCGGAAGCGATCTATGTCAGCTACACCAAAACCCAAAGTGACTGTGGTTTTAGCAAATTTAGGTACGCCAGACCAAGCCACTGTACCAGCAGTACGTCGTTTCTTAAAACAGTTCTTATCCGATACCCGTGTCATTGAAATTCCCAAAGTAATCTGGTGGATTATCCTGCACCTGTTTGTACTGACTTTTCGGCCCAAGCGGGTTGCCGAGGCGTATGCCTCAGTGTGGTCAAAAGATTCTCCAATGCGGGAAATTGTACTTGAGCAAACACGCTTGGTTAAACAACGCTTGCAAGATGAAAATCATCAGCTTGACCTCACGGTCGTCCCTGCGATGACCTATGGGCAACCGAGCATTTATGATGTCTTGGCACAACTGGAAAAAACACCGCAAGAGCATGTGATTCTGTTGCCGCTATTTCCCCAGTATTCAGCCACCTCAACTGCACCATTGTATGACGCCTTTGCCAGATGGATTCCACAGCAGCGTCATTTGCCAGGTCTGACCCTCATCAAGGATTACTACCAGCATCCGCTGTTTATTCAGGCATTGGCGGATAGTGTTCTCAACTATCAGGCTGAACATGGCAAGCCTGAAAAGCTGTTGATGTCCTTTCATGGCATTCCCCAGCCTTATGCGGACAAGGGTGATCCTTATGCTGACCGTTGTCGAATCACTGCCCGTTTAGTTGCAGATGTCTTGCACTTGAAAGATGAGGAATGGGCGATTAGTTTTCAATCTCGCTTTGGTAAGCAGGAATGGGTTAAGCCATATACGGATGTGATTTTACAGCAATGGGGTGAGCAAAAAGTTAAATCAGTGCAAGTATTGAGTCCTGCATTTTCGGCGGATTGTTTAGAAACATTGGAAGAGTTGGCCATCCAGAATAAAGAACTGTTTCAACATGCTGGCGGCGGTGAATATGCCTATATTGCTGCGCTGAATACCGATCAGGCCCATATTGATTTGCTTGCCAGTCTGGTTCAGGCTAATCTTGATGCCCTAACCCATACCTTAGCCCACCGTTAACTGCGTTTTAGCCAGAGGTTTTTATGCTACAAGTCAAAATTGTCCCTGTCACTGCCTTTCAACAAAACTGCTCGATTTTATGGGACAGTGAAACCAAAGACGCGATTTTGATTGATGCAGGCGGTGATGCGGCAGTGCTGAAAAAAGAAATCGAAGCCTTGGGTCTGCATGTGAAAGCATTATGGCTCACCCACGGACATCTTGATCATGCAGGTGCGGTGGGTGAACTTGCTGAGACATGGAAAGTGCCTGTGATTGGTCCACATAAAGAGGATCAATTCTGGCTGGACATGATTCAGGAAGTTTCGGCACGTTATGGCTTCCCGATTCCACAACCTGTTAAGGTCGATCAGTGGCTAGAGGGTGGTGAAGTGCTGAAACTGGGTGAGGATGAGTTTGAGGTGCGTTTTGCGCCTGGTCATACCCCAGGCCATGTGATGTTCTACAATGCCAAACATGGTTTATTATGGACGGGGGATGTCCTGTTTAAGGGTTCTATTGGGCGTACTGATTTTCCTAAAGGGAATCATCAGCAATTGCTGGATTCAATTCAACGTGAATGTTTTAGTTTGCCTGATGACACGCAATTTATTTCAGGGCATGGGCCAATGAGCACCATCGGCTATGAAAAGCAATTTAATCCTTTTGTGGCAAGTAAAGCGGGTTGAGTTCGGTACGACTAAACAAGAAGATGATTAATCCTCATAATCATCTTCATGGCGTTTGAGATCCGCCTGAGGCGCATCCTGAGTTGGGAGTTTATATTCGTCACTTGCCCAAGCACCCAGATCAATCAATTTACAGCGTTCTGAGCAGAATGGACGAAAATCATTATTTTCCCATGTGCTTGGCTGGCCACAACGAGGGCAGGGAAAGGTACGGGGCATAGAAAATTCCTAAGGCAGCAGGTAAATAGATTAGGCAAACGTCAGGTGAGTTGTTAGACTTATGCCGATTTATAGATAGTTTGATGGGATTATGTTGATTCGTCAATTTCAAGCACAACGTATGCAAGCCCCCCGTGATTTTATAGCCATTCCTAACACGCCGATTTGCGTTGAGACCGGGGCTGGCAAAAGCAAGCATGCGCTGCTATTTACAGAGCAAAATCACAAACTACGTTATATGCCATTGAGCGAACCAAAGAAAAATTTGTAGCGATGCAGAAGCAGCATCAACTGGAACCGCGTGAACATTTGAATCCCATCCATGCCGATGCCTTGCCCTGGGTGGTGCATGCGCTATTCCTGCAAGTTGAACAATTTTTTATTCTCTATCAGATCCAGAACCGCATAATCCAGCACAGCGCTGGCTGAACATGCCATTTTTCGAGTTCCTGTTGTCTCGCCTAAAACCGAATGGCATGATTACGCTGGCGAGCAACATTCCAGCATATATTGATGAGGCAGAGCAACAGCTTATTGATGTGTGGAAATTACCTTACCAAAAGCAAAAGATTGCAACAGACTCAGCCCGTACCCATTTTGAAATTAAATATTTAGAACGTGGTGAGCTGTGCCAGCAGTTACTAATCACTAAACCACAGGACTATCAGACCCGTTTTGATGATTTTGCACCGTTACAAGGGCGGAACATACAAGGGCAGCCTGATGGCGAATAAGCGTATTGCGATTATTGGTGCAGGCCCAGCAGGATTGATGGCGGCTGAAGTGCTGAGCCAATACAACTACGATATTGAGGTTTATGAGCAAAAACCATCGGCGGCCCGCAAGTTTTTAATGGCAGGCAAAACGGGACTGAATATTTCCCATGCTGAGCCTGTCGAAATGTTTATACAGCGTTATGACCATGCTGCATGGCTAGGCCCTGGATTAAGCAATGCGATGCTGTATGGATTCAGCACTGGATGCAAGGTTTAGGCATTGAATCCTACATTGGCAAAAGTTCAGGACGCGTCTTCCCCTGTAGAAATGAAAGCAGCACCGTTACTTCGTGCTTGGTTAAAGCGATTGATGAATGATGGGGTAAAATTTCATTATCGTCATCGTTGTGTGGCGCTGTCGGGCAATCAGGCATTAACCCTTATCAGAAGCGCAAACATTCACAACAAGCTATGATGCGATTATTATTTTTGGCGCAACGAACGGTGTCATGGCCACGGACAGGAACTAATCAAAGGGTGACTGGCAACACTGGTTATCCTCAAATGAAATTAAGCCATTTCAGGCCAGTAATGTGGGTGTGTTAAAGGCTTGGTCGCCGTTTATGCAGGACTGTTTTTGGCAGCCACTCAAGCGTGTCAATGCATGGTACAGCCTGATCAGCAAACGTATGGCGATATTGTGGTGACGCATTTATGGTTTGGAAAGCGGAGTTATTTATAAACTGGGACGTGAGTTAAGACAGCTTCTAGTCCAGAACCAGCCTTTGCAACTGCATCTGGATTTGCTCTGATCTCGGTATTGAGCAATTGGAAAAATTGCAGGGGCAATAAAAGCAGTCCATCACCAATATTTGGCGCAAGGCAGGTTTGGACCATGTGAAGATCAATTTACTACGAGAAGTGGTGGATAAAAATCTGTGGTCACAGCCTGAAATGATGGCAAGGCAAATCAAACAGTTAAGCATTACCCTGGATGGTTTCCGTCCAATTGAGGAAGCGATTAGCTGTGCAGGTGGGGTAAAGCAAGCAGCCTTATCTTCACAACTGCAATTAAAATCTAATCCCTATCTTTTTTGCTGTGGAGAAATGCTGGACTGGGATGCACCGACAGGTGGATATTTACTAACAGCCTGTTTTGCTACGGGGCGGGCGGCAGGGCAAGGCGTACATCAACTATTGAATTCAGCCATATAATATTTATCTTGTTGTTGAGCTTTCAAAAATGCTAGTTTTTAGAAAACTTTGATTAGGATAATGGGCATGTCTCAAGTTACCCCTATTTACCACAAGATGCTGAACGTCCTTAAGCCTGCATTATTTATTGCCATGATTTTTGATACAGCCTGCTTAAGTCCAGCCGAAGCCTATCGCTTACTGGTCGGTGGTGTTACGCCGCGTCAATTGCATGGATCCGGTACCCGATCTACTGATGGCATTGACAATATTGCCCCTTACTCATTTTTCAATGTGGCCAGTTGTAATCCTCCTATCATGTGGTATTCACGGAGTCAATCCACAAAGTGGTCGGGAGTACGGAGACACCTTGGAGAATTTGGTGCGACCAGAGAATGTGGTACACATTGTGAATTCCCAGTTAATGCAAAAGATGAATTTATCCTGTGCCTTGCTTCCGTCTGAGCAGAGTGAGTTTGATTTGCTGAGATTGAGGTCATGTGTGAGCAATAGTGTTGAACCATTAGCAGTGAAGACTCTCCCATCGGGTATGAATGTCATTTAAAAGTGATTCAATTGGAGTAGCCTGCCATCAGGTGGAACGGTTGCCTTATTGGATGTAAAGTCTATTTATGTCGATGACCGTCTTTGGAATGGGACCATGATCAACCAGCAGCAACTGGATAGCGTAGGCAAAATGGGTGGAGATTTTTATAGTTTAACCACTGAGCTACGCAAACTGGAAAGACCTTAAAAATAGCATAGATTAAAAAAGACAGGAGGCTTTAGCACCTCCTGTTTTTATTACTTTGCTGTCAGGCCTCACCCTCAAACTTCACGCCATCCCAGCCATTCTGCATAAACTGACGGATATTCTGGTGGTCGCTTGCTTCAGGCGTGGCAAGTACAGAGGCATAATGTTCCGCAAACAACTTGAGGGTGTCCTGTTGGCTTAAACTCTCAAGTTTGGCAAAGGAGAACACTTTGGCACTGCCCTGATTTTCAGTTGCCGCATTAAACTGCGCGCCATTTTGAAAAGCCGTTGGCGTATGTTGATAACGCGCCTCGATAAATGCCAACACGTCTGCAAACTTTGCAGAACCATCTTTTAATTGTGCCAATAGTTCTTGAGCCATATTCAGTTCCCTGTTGATCAAATGAATGGCAGCATCATAGCATTGAATCAGTGGAATTGATGAAGACGGGAATTAAACTGGATGCAACGAGCACAGGTGGTTTAAGCCCAGGTAAGAGGGTGTAAAGAATTAACCTATTTAAAAGTCATCAATATAGAAACTATTTTTTCGCTTTTTGTAGATTCCCTAAGCTGTGGATAACAAACCGCCTTATGCACGAGCTTATCACGGCTTAAAGCAACCAGTTGAGTTGTCGCAAAATTATGTTATTTTAGGGTAAAGGAGATGGCATTCTTCCTGTTACAAACCGCCATAGTGGCTAATGATGCCTACGTGACCCTGAATAGGGGACGTAGGTTCGTGCGTCTCTATTCTCTATCTAGGTTCGCAGATGAAAAAATTTCTAGCACAAGCAAAAATTTATATCAATCCTCCATTTTCTCCAAATCTTTTGGGGTGAGCCATGTATTATCCTTTAATTTCAATTGCTCTGGGTTCTGTACTGGGTGCATGGTTGCGCTGGTTTCTGGGTTTAAAGCTGAATCCCATTTTTCCAGATATTCCTTTGGGTACGGTCACCGTTAATTTTGTGGGTGGCTTTATTATTGGCTTTGCAATTTCTTATTTTTCCCAAACTGCGCTGAGTCCCAATCACAAACTGTTTGTGATTACGGGATTTTGTGGCGCACGACCACATTTTCGACTTTTTCCGCCGAAATTATTGCCCTATTACAAAGTGGCAAGCTGGGCTACGCCGCAATGCAGCGATTTTAATTCATGTGATGGGGCGTTGCTGTTTTGCATTCTGGGCATGAGCTTTCATCAATGGCTGACGGCTATAGCTTGGGAATGATCTGCAGAATGAATGAATTTTACTTGATTTTATACAGCACAAAATCGAACTTATCAGGGACAGAAGATGAGTGAGTGGTTGGTAGCCTTGTCGCAGAAGCAAATGAACTTAGGTGGTGCGACTGTATTGGCGAGAATGGAAAGGTTGGTCAGAGCAACTTTTGCTTTATTAATAATTCCATCTGCCTGATCAAACTGTTTTTGCTTTCAGTTCTTATATTGATCTGTGTGCTTGTCGCCCAAAATTCCCTTTGCCCCTTTAAATCCAAGCCAGCATCTTGCCTTATAAATTTGCCAACACGTCCACACCAGTCGGAATACTTCAAGCTAGACCAACTATAGCTAAATTCTAAAAATATTAGTACATGGAAACATCTGTAAAACCTGATTTCCTGGTTTAGGTGTAATGATAAATTACGTATTCAGCTATATAGTCTCTGGTACAGCCGCAGACCTTTCATTAGAGATGCACCAGCGTCTGAACACTTGTTAAAGGAAGCCTTTGTCTTGTTGTTGAGTTTTTATTCAGGAATATCGAATTTTTTAACTTTTATCATGATTTTTATTTAGAATTTGTCGAACCTTATGGGGGGGATAGTAATTTGAAATTAACCTATGGTAATTTCATATAACTATTAGTTTTTAGTGGGGATATGAAAACTCAAAATAAGAATGGTCTAATATTCTTTTTATTAGCGTTTACTATCATTACTTGTTGCATTTTTTTCTTTTGCTCCAAAATCTTTAAAACTTAAATCATTTGGCAGAGAATGCGCCACCAAAAACAGAGCCAACTTTAAAGCCGTTTTATGGTAAAACTGATGAAGAATTAGCAGGAGAGTATGCTCAGAAAAAACCTTGGGAAATGGATTGGAGTACTGCTAAATCAGTAAATCAATCTCAAGAACAAACTGGCTGGGATAATGGAACAACACACCATCAACAGAAGTACAGAACAGTAATTTAGCAACTACATCAACCTATCCCTATAAAAAATTCTTCTTACAATTATCATTCATATGATGACAGTAATAGCGACAAGTATGTTTATCGCACACGCCCTGTCGAGGATACTGGTTCTCGAATTTCAAACGATTATTATCAAAATACTGACAACTACTCTAGCCCAAAAACACACTATGATGATTACTCAACCTCCGCTTAATTCATATTCAGCACCAATGCCACAACGCCAACCATCCACAATAACAAACTGTGATAGTGCAGGTTGTTGGGGGTCGGATGGTACTCGTTATAATCGTGGTGCAGGTGATACTTATTTCCCTTCTACTGGTGGCTCATGCCAAAGTGTTGGCGGACAAGTAATGTAATTAAACAATTAAAGCCGACTTGATGTCGGCAACGCTTTAATCAATTGATTAATTAATTCTAATATTCTGCTTTTCGATGGATCGTCATCAGGTAGCTTTTCAGCTAGGGTCTGTTGAGAATTACCGAGAGTTAATTACACTCGCGCACAATTGAATCATGGCTTCAAAACTCGTATCTGTTTTACAACTACGCATCGCTATACGTTTAAATTCTTTTAACTTACAGAAATAGTTTTCAATGAGATGACGCCATTTATACATAGTCGTATCAAATGCTCTCATTACTTTTCGATTAGATTTGGGTGGGATCACCACTTTCACTTTACGTTCATTGAGTTCTTGGATGAGCCAATCTGCATCAAATGCTTTATCCGCTAGTAATGCTTGAAAATCAACATCTTCAATTAAAGGTTTGGTTTCTACTAAATCGTGATATTGACCAGGCATTAATCGAAACTTAATGAGGTTGCCTAGACTATCCACTAAGGCAAGAATTTTACAGGTCATTCCACCTCGAGATTTACCTATAGACTGTTTGAAAGTCCCCCTTTTGCACCTTGCCCATGTCGATGAACTTTAACAATCGTTCCATCAATCATGGCGTATTCCAAATCAACATCTTCATTTACAGATGCAAAAATAGTTTCAAATACACCAGCTTTCACCCAGTCACGGTATCTTTTAAAGACGGTATTCCATTTACCAAAATGAGGAGGTAGATCACGCCATGGACTGCCTGTACGGGCAATCCATAGGACTGCTTCTAAAAATAATCGATTATCTTTTCCACTACGACCTCGATCGGTCACTTTACCTAGGCAAAAAGGTTCCATTTTTGCCCATTGGGCATCAGTAAGTATGTATCTATCCATAGTACTATTATAAATTAATCAGTAGCCTTTGTTAATTCTCAACAAGCCCTAGTTTAATAGAAAATAAACAAAGCACGACCTAATCAGTCGCTTTATGTCAAAACACCGATTGAATTTGGTGTCGTTGCGCAGGCATCTACCGATTCATAGTATACAAAATCTAGAGATAAAAAAGAAGTCTAAGCGGAGGAGATAGAACTCTTAGACTTCCAATATTAATAGCTTAATCAGCAAAACTTAAAATTAGATTAAGCCTTGCGGTTAAAACGGGAAAAACGTTTATTAAAGCTGGCAACACGACCTTCATTACTTGCTTGGCGTACTTCACCTGTATAAAACGGATGTGATGCGCTGGAAATATCAGTGTGACGTAGGGATAAACCTTGCCCTGATATTCCTTGGTCTGTTTTGGTTTGAATGGTGCTTCCAATCAGGAAATAAGCATCAGCATTGGTGTCATGAAAAAGAACCTGTTGATAAGCAGGATGGATATCTTTACGCATTGTGAAATACTCCATTGTTTTATGAAATGTTATAACATAACAATAAATGGAGTCAATCTAATCTATTTCAAGTTTTGTTTCCGATCATTTTGGTCTGATGAGATCACTTAGCCAGACAGGGCGGTTATGAAAATCCTGTATCAAGTGCTAATTGGGAACCAATTCTCAAACAGATCATTCCAGTTGTCATGTACCTTAAGATGGATCAGGTTCCAGTAATGTCCTGAAATTGTACGGTTGACCATTAATGTATCTGTAGATGGCTTAAACACATCCCAGTATTTCAATGATTTTTCACCAGACGCATGCCATCGTGATGGGGGGATGAGTTTTCAACAATCATAATGGGTACTGAGTGGACGCAATAACACTTCAATCCACTGAATATAAAGTTCACTTGGGAATTTTTGTTTCTCAGCAATTGAATGCAGTTCAACCAGTAAATCTTCAACCTGGGCAATATCCTCCTGACGTGCAGCATTGACCAGTGCCTTGAAGTGCTGAATCAGTTCTGGTGAAAGGGTTTTGACACTGCCATAGTCGTAGATGATGATACTGCCATCTTCCCGAAAGGCAAAATTGCCTGGATGTGGGTCACAATGGAAGCGTTTCAGGAAGAATATTTCCTGTCCGAGGGCACGGATCAGGCGGCGGCCAATCTGGTTGCGGGTTTCAACCGACCATGTGCTTGCGGTTTCAATGGATTCGCCCTGTTCCAGACTGAGTGTGAGTACCCTGCGCGAAGAATATTGTTTATACACGGTTGGAATAATTACTTGATCATCAAGCTGTTCATGGAAAGTCTTAAATACTTCCAGATTCTGCGCCTCAATTTCGTAGTTTAATTCTGCGGAAAGGCTATCCTGAATCTCTTGAAACAACTGATCCTGTAATTTTTTATCAATCTTTAAAACACCCATTAAACGCAGGGCAAGACGGACCTGCTTTAAGTCACTTTCACAGGCTTGGTCAACGCCAGGATATTGCACTTTCACCACAACCGCCTGACCATCAGGAAGTACTGCACGATGTACCTGACCAATCGAGGCTGCCGCAAAAGGCTCTGGCTCAAATGAGGTAAAAATCTCATTCAGTGGCTTACCCAGTTCTTTTTCGACCTGCTGCTTGATTTCAGCAAAAGGCATGGCTGGGGCTTGGCGTTGTAGTTTTGAGATCGCCTTGGCGACTTCAGGTGGGAAAATGTCTTTGTATTGTGAGGCGATCTGTCCGACTTTCATCACTGCGCCTTTCATTTCTCCAAGTGTATCGGCAATCTGTAAACCGATTTCCTGAAAAAGCTGGCTGCGTGCCGCATTTTTTTGTTCTTCATCTGCGGTCAGGTTGCGAATGGAATTGGCCACGCTTTTGCTGGCGATGCTTGCAGTCATGCCCGCCAGTTTTAGAAAACGTTTACTGGGAGAACTTGCATGCTTTGCCATGATGGTTGGACCTCTGTGATCTGATTTTAAGCGATACCTTGATCATAGGCGACAAAACTTAAATTGCCTAGATGAAAATGTTAAGTCGTGTAAGTCTTATGAATCAATCACTCCATCTTGTTGGGTTTTATTATCATGAGGGCAGTATCCACGCTAGCCTTATCATAGTAACTGAATAGGAGCTGTTGCTTATGGATTTGAGTTTGTCAGTTGCATCAAACGTTTATTATTCAAATATAAACGACCAATTAACAGGACACAGGCTATGGTTAAACCAATGATCAGGCCCAGCCAAACACCCGCCACGCCCCAAATGGTATAGCGGGCCAAGTACAAGCCAATTGGAAAAGCCACCACCCAATACGCCATCAGGGTAATCCACATCGGAGCCTGTGTATCCTGCATGCCACGCAGACAGCCTGCCGCACTGACCTGCCAGCCATCCACCAATTGATACGCCATTGCGAACCAGAGCAGGTACATGGCAATCGGCATGATGTGTACATCATTGGTATAAATCGCCACGATATAGGGACGGGCTAAGGCAATCAGGGCCATGGTACAGGCAGCAAAGATGGTCGCACTAATCAACCCGACTTTTTGTACCTGACGCATGGCGAGCCAGTTTTTTTCGCCATAATACATGCCAACCCGAATGGTTAAGGCTATCGCTAACGATAGCGGAATCATAAACAGTTGTGACGTGACGGAAATGGCGATCTGGTGCGCTGCAATTGCATTTTCACCTAATGGACTCAGGACAATTGCCCCTGTACTAAAGATACTCACCTCAAAAAAAACCGCCAGACCAATCGGAAAGCCCAGTTTTAGAATACGTTTTGTCCAGCCTAGGTCCAGTTTTTCCCATTGGGTAAAGATCGGTGCCTGTTTGTAAGCCTGAGCTCTGGAAATATAGATGGCTAAAGTGATGAACATCAGCCATTGCAAGATGGCCGTGGCAAAGCCACAGCCTGCGCTTCCCAATGCTGGAATAGGACCAAATCCATACATGAAAACAAGGTTCAGGGGAATCAGCGCCAATAATGCAAGCAGGCTAATTGCTGTAACAGGACGGGGATGTCCCAATGCTTCGGAATAACTACGCAGGGCGGCATACATCATCACTGCTGGCATGCCAAAACCAATCGCATGCAGGAACAGGCTGGCTTTGGGGAGTAAGCTTTCAGGCACACCAAACAGGGGTAAAAAGAATGGCATGCCTTGCAGGATCAACATGGCAACCACTCCAAGAATTGCGGCAACCCATAAGGACTGGCGTGCAATGGTTGGGATTTTCTCAGGGGTTTTTGCGCCCCGTGCTTCCGCAACCAGTGGGGTGGTGGCAATCATGATGCCTGCAAACAGCAGCATAATTGGAATCCACAGCCCCACACCAATCGCGATTGCGGCAAGGTCGGCTGCGGATAAGTGGCCTGCCATAATCGTGTCAATCAAGCCTAAACCCGCTTGGGCGAACTGTGTAATCAGGATGGGTAACATCAGGTGAAACAGTTGCTTAAGTTCAAACCGTGCAGTGTGGGTGTGGGGCACAAAAAATACTCTTTAAAATTGTGAAAAATCAGCGTTGTAAAGTCAGTAAAACACCAAGGAAAATGACAATACCGCCCAGTAGGCGCTGCCAGTTGATAGGGGTTTTCTCTGTCCCTAACCAGCCAAAATGATCCAGTAACATGGAAATGACAAGCTGTCCGAAAATGACCAAACCCGTAAATGTTAAGAAGCCAAGTTTAGGTGCAGTATAAATGCTCGTACTAATTGCATAAACCCCAAGTATCCCACCCAGCCACAAGAACCACGGAATGTGTAAGAGTTCACTTAAACTTGGCTTTGCTGCGCCCTGGAAATAGACCATAACCGCAAGAATAATTGTACCAAACAAAAATGAAATAAAAGCGGCCTGTATGGGCGAATGTAAATATGTTTTAAGCTGGGTATTTATTGCAGTTTGAAAGGCCATTGCAATACCAATTCCCAAAGCGAGGGGAATGATAAAAAGTAACTGGCTTGAGAGTTTGATCATATTTATATCATTCATTATTCTTGGTAGTTCTCATACATAGCATAGATGATGAGCCGTTGATGAGTCGAGTCATGTTAAAATAATTAAGTTCTGTTATTGAGCTTATATTTTGAGTGCATTAAATCCAGCCCTTATTCCACTTTCACTTTATATCCATATGCCTTGGTGTGTGCGCAAGTGCCCATACTGTGACTTTAACTCACATGCTGTACCTGATGGTCAATTGTCTACAGATTTGGAACAGCAGTATCTGGCGGCATTGGTGGCTGACTTTGAAACTCAGCTGGAAATGGCACAAGGGCGCTCTATCCATAGCGTTTTTATTGGGGGGGGGACACCATCGCTGATTTCTGCACAGGGCTACACATGGTTATTTGAACAGCTCAGGGCTCGTCTGGACTTCGAGCCTGATTGCGAAATCACTTTGGAAGCCAACCCAGGAACGGTTGAGCATGATCCTTTTGCAGATTATCTTGCTGCGGGTATAAACCGATTGTCGATTGGTGTGCAAAGTTTTAATACGGAACATTTACAGCGTTTGGGAAGGATTCATTCTGCCGATAATGCGCTCAGTGCCATTCAGCAGGCGCGGCAGGCAGGCTTTGAGCGTGTCAATGTGGATTTAATGCATGGTTTACCGCAACAAACCCTTGAACAGGCTTTAACTGACCTCAAACTTGCGGTAGAGCAAGGCGCAACCCATATCAGTTGGTATCAGTTGACCATTGAGCCGAATACCGTTTTCTTCCGTACCCAACCTGTGCTTCCGCAGGATGAACTGTTGGAGCAGATACAGGAGCAGGGCGAAGCTTATTTAAAGGCGCAGGGCTTTATCAATTATGAGGTTTCCGCATGGCGTAAAGAACAGCCATCAGCGCACAACCTGAACTATTGGCAGTTTGGCGATTATTTGGCAATTGGAGCGGGGGCACATGCTAAGATCACCCGTCCAGATGGAATTTATCGTTTTCAGAAAACCCGTTTGCCTAGGGATTATTTAGCCAAGGTTCCTGCGGATCATCTCCAGATGAAAAAGATTGAAGCCGATGAATTACCTTTTGAATTTATGATGAATGCCTTGCGTTTAAATGATGGAGTTAATGCCGAACTTTATGAGCAGTGTACAGGACTTGATCTAAATGACCTGAATAAAACATTGAACCAATTGCGTGAAAAGAATTTATTGATTAACGATTTAAACCGCATCTCATGTACTAAACAGGGGCATGTGTTTTTAAATTCAGTGTTGGAAAGTTTTTTATAATTTAGCTGCAAGATTGCTTTGAGCAAGAATGCTTAAAGTAATCTATTTGTTGTTGTCATCTTTTAGAAAGATAGTTCGCACAAAATAAAAAACCTCATCATTTAAGATGAGGTTTTTTAGAATCTGGTGGGTCGCCCGCGATTCGAACGCGGGACCAACGGATTAAAAGTCCGCTGCTCTACCGACTGAGCTAGCGACCCAGATAATGATCAAAACTATAAAGTGGTGGGTCGTCCGCGACTCGAACGCGGGACCAACGGATTAAAAGTCCGCTGCTCTACCAACTGAGCTAACGACCCTGAGCGAGGATAAGTAAAGCAACGCTTTACCCGAGCGTAAGAGAAAATCTATGATTTTCTTTGGTCTTGGATCCTAAGCAATCAGAGGAAAGATAAATCTTTCAAACACTACATCGTTTTGATGTTGCGTATTCTAGCAATTTATTCAGCTAACACAAGAGGAAATTGTAAATCATGCGAATGATTGTTTATAAAAAACACGATTTCCTCTCGTTTAGCTAAAAAATAAACTAAAAACGATACTGATAACTTTGAATATTGTTAAAGATTTCAGCATTTACATCGCAATAGGCTGTTGCGCCTGGTAATAACACCAACAAACGTTCAGACGTTTTGGCTGGATTAAAGGCATCTTCTTTCAGCTTGTTTTTCTGATACTTAAATGTGCCTGTGGTTTCAACCTTGGCCTGAACACGCAGGAATACTGGGATTGCGTATGATGGCAGGCATTTTTTGAATACGTTCACCATAGCGCTTAAATCAGCTTCATTCAGTTCTTCACCATCCACAAGCGTGATTGCAGCCATACCTGCACGGCCATTGGTATTTGGAATTTCCACGCCATAAACCACCGCTTCTGCGATCTTGTGGTATTCGCAAACCATGTTTTCAACTTCGGTGGTGGATACGTTTTCACCTTTCCATCGGAAAGTGTCGCCTAAACGGTCCACGAACTGTGCATGGCGGAAACCGATGTCACGAACCAGGTCACCTGTATTGAAGTATGAATCACCCTTGGTAAATACATCCTTAAGAATAACCGACTTGTTCTTTTCAGGATCGGTATAGCCATCAAACGGGGAACGACTGGTAATTTTGCCAATCAGCAGGCCCACTTCACCTGTCTTCACTTTCTTGCAGTGGCCTTTCTTGTCACGGACAAGCTCATTCTTTTCCTTGTCAAACTCAACAATGGCATAAGGGGTAGGAGAGAAGCCCACGGTATTGTCAAAGTTGAAGATGTTGCTAAAGCCAACATTGCCTTCACTTGATGCATAAAGTTCAAGAACCTCCTGCACACCAAAACGTTCCTTGAATTTGCCCCAGATGTTTGGACGCATACCGTTACCAATCATTTTGGTGACACGGTGGGCGCGATCAAGTTCCGTTGTCGGCGCATCAATGAGGTAACGGCAAAGTTCACCAACATAACCAATGGCAGATGCATTGAATTTTTGAACATCTTTCCAGAATGCACTGGTTGAATATTTACGACGTACCGCAAGTGTTGCACTACCCGCAATCACGCCACACCAGCACACCACCACACCTGTTGCATGGTAAAGTGGCAGGGTCACATACATCACGTCATCCTTGCCAAGATTAAGGATATGGCCGTATGTACCATAAGCCAGCGTCCAGCGGCTGTGGGTGAAAATAACCGCCTTAGGCAGACCTGTTGTACCAGAAGTATAGATATAGAACAGGCCATCCTTACCTGTCACTGTGCGTGTGGTGGATGGATTGAATTTCGGGAATTGATCAATTTGCTGGGCAAGATTGACATAGCCTTTAGGTGCAGTGCCTGCATGCTTGCGCGTTTCCTGATCGGCAAACCAGTGGAAACGGTCCTGGGCAACATTAAGGTCCTGACGAATTTCATCAATGGCGGCACGGACTTCTTCACCTGCAATCACGGCAATTGGATTGACCAGATTGATGCTATGGGCAAGTACCTTGCCAACCTGTGAGGTATTCACCAGCGCAATGGTCACACCAATTTTGGCCAGTGCCACGATTGTGGCAATGAGCTCAGGACGGTTTTCAACCATCACCGCAATAACATCACCCTTTTTTGCGCCAAGAGACAAATAGTAATGTGCAATCTGGTTTGCCCATTCATTGAGTGCTCGATAGCTATAGCTTTGATCTTCAAATAACAGTGCAATACCTTGTGGGTTACGCTTTACTGCTTTTTCAAATGCGATCCCTAAACCAGTCGGAGAGGCTGGTGTCCGCAAATATGCCTGTTTAAGACCACTGAGGATATGAGGTACTTTGGTAATGAAGTTCGGAAGTCGGGTTGCGACATCACCAACGGTAATAATATCGGTCTGCGTAGTTTGGCTCATATCAATCCTTTTTATTTTTTGATCAATCCAAGAAATGGCTATTTGTTGGAACACTACCATTTAACATCTTTGCTGTTGATGCTGCTTTTAGTGGCAATTCCCTAGAGCAACCAACCTGAGCTGCGTCTAAAGCAGCGCAAGGACCTAGCTCTCTTACAATATCTCAATGACGCTACATTTTACAGTAACAAAAAAGCCTAATCATCGAAATGACTAGGCTTTTGCTTATTGAGTGTAATTTAGCAAATTATTCATTGCCAACGATACTCTTTTTCGGTGGTCGTCCACGAGGGCGGCGAGGGCGGGTAGATTTCTCCTTTTCCGCTTTGGCAGCTTCATCTTCCACATCTGTTTCTTCAGTGCTTGCGACTGGTTCAGTGTTTTCAATAGTCTGCACTGCTTCAACTGCATCTGTAACCACCGCAGTTTCAGTCTCAACAGCAGCTTGCGCTGACTCAACTGCTTCAGCAGGTGCTGTTTCTTCTACCACCACAGGCATTTCTTCATTTGCAAGTGCCAGTGCCTGTTGTTCAGGTGCTGCATCACCAACAGTGTTTTCCGCAACAACAGCCTCAATTGCTGTTTCCTGCACTTCTTGCGTGGTTTCAGTGCTTTCTACAGGGGCAGCAGGCGCTATATTGGAAGCCAGATGCTCCTCTTTTGCCTGCTCAGCCGCAAGTTTTGCTAAACGACGACGTTCACGTGGATCGTTGGCAACACGCGAAGCGGATGCTTCTGGTGGTGTTAATGGCAATACAGGTGCTGGTTCAGCTTCTTCCGTTGGCTTCTGGCGTGGAAGTTCTACATCACGTGTAACAGGGCGCTTTTCCTCAGCAGCTGTTTCAACCACCAGGGTGCTGGCATATTGTTCAGCGAACTTCTGTAAGGCACGGTTGAATGTAGTCACCAAACCAAACTGCTCAATCAGGAATTTGCAGTCTTCACCATAAATATGACGAATCAGGCCACCCATGGTGTATTGCCCCAACGCTGGAATTTGCGATGGTGCAATTTTTGCTGCCACTTTTTGGCTGCTTTGCGCCCCACGCTGACGAGGGCGTGAACGTGGATCATTGCTTGCACGTTTCGCTGGTGCCTGGGTTGCCTCTTCAACTGGTGTTGTTTCAGCAGCAACCTGCTCTGCCTGAACAGGCGCAGTTGTTTCAGCAGCCCTCACAACCGCTTTTACTGGCTCGGCCTGTGGTGCTGGCGCAGTGGTCTGCTGTGGATTGAGCGCAACAATTTCACTTTGTCCCTGATCAATGTTGACGATCAATGCCGTATTCATTGGTTCAGTGCGAGGTGTATCAATCACATCAACTTTAAGCTGCTGTGGATTGGATGCAGCCTCAACTGCAACAGGCGTTTCGTTGAGAACACTTTGGTCACGGTGACGGTTCGGGCGGTTTGGACGCTGCTGGCTATGACGGTCACGACGTGGCAACGGTACAGAGGTATCATTTCCATGAACAGCATCATTTTGCTGTTGCTGGTTTTGTGATTCCTGCGGACGTTTTTGCTGGCGTTTCAGGTCACGTTGCTCTTGACGCTGTTCCTGACGTGACAGTTGAACAACTTCCTCATGCACCTGATTTTGTTGTTCATGGGCATGTACATGCTGTTCACGCTGCTCTTTATGCTTACGTTTCTTTGGGTTTTGAGACTGATTTGGACGGTTCAGTTTTTCGTCTTTCTCAAACGCTTCGCGAGTTTCCTGCTTTACAGGTGTCTGGGAAATATAGACATTATTTGCTGTTGTTTCCGCAATTGCAGCTGTCTCAACCTGGCCGAATTGACCACGGCTCACAGCGCCATTATTGATCATCTGTTCAATAGCTGACGCCGCATTTTGTGCAGAGCGGGACTGATCAATGGTCTGAGCCTGTTTTTGAACAAACAGGTTCTCTAACCATGCGCAAGGGCTTGCTGCTTTTGACGCTGCTGCCTGTGCCTGTTTTGGCTGGGCAGTGCCTTGCTGTGTTATAGCCTTTTTCTGTGGCGCTGTCGCCTGCTGCTGTGCTGGAGCAGCATGGCTGTGCTCAGCTTCTTCCAGATGCCATTCAGAAGACTCATAACCCAGTTGTTTTTCACTGTCACGGGTCGCTTCAGTGCGTTCATAGCTGGATGGCGCAAAGCCTGCTGGATTGTACTGGATTTCATAATGTGGCGTTTCCAAATGTGGATGCGGCAGAATGGTGACACGCACATTGGAGGTTTGTTCCAGATATACAAGGCTGTGACGCTTTTCATTCAACAGGAATGCAGCGATTTCCACAGGGACTTCTACCTGTACCTCGCCTTGACGTTCACGTAATGCAATTTCTTCCACTTTACGCATAATTGAAAGTGAAAGGGAGCGTAGGTCGCGTACCATGCCTGTGCCATGACAGCGTGGGCACACATAGCCCGTTGCTTCCTCAAGCGATGGGCGCAAACGCTGACGACTCATTTCCATCAGGCCAAAACGTGAAAGCTGGCCGAACTGGATACGTGCGCGGTCACTTTGAGTTGCTTCACGAAGTTTCGCCTCAACCATACGCTGGTTGCGGTCCTTGGTCATGTCGATAAAGTCGATCACCACCAAACCGCCAATATCGCGTAAACGAAGTTGACGCGCAATTTCCTCAGCCGCTTCAAGGTTGGTATTTAATGCTGTTTCTTCAACATCATGACCACGGGTTGATTTCGCCGAGTTAATATCGATGGAAACCAGTGCCTCGGTTTGGTCAATCACGATTGAACCGCCAGAAGGAAGTTTTACTTCACGTTCATAAGCGGTCTGGATTTGGCTTTCGATGCCGAAATGGGCAAATAATGGCTCATTCTGGGTATAGGTTTTTAACTTGTCGAGCTGACGTGGCATCACAGCCTTAACGAAGTTGTAGGCTTCATTATAGGCCTGCTCGCTATCAATCAGGATTTCAGCAACGTCATCACGTAGATAGTCACGGATGGCGCGTGTCACCACACCCGCTTCCTGATGCACCAGCATTGGTGATGGACCAGAACTTGCCGTACCCTGAATTTGTGCCCAGAGGTCAAGCAAATGCTGTAGGTCGAGTTGCAGTTCTTCCTGTGAACGTCCGATACCCGCAGTACGCACAATCACGCTCATGCCACGGGGAACATTCAGGGATGCCAGAATTTCCTTGAGTTCTTCACGCACTGAACCTGAAATTTGACGGCTGATACCACCACCTTTCGGGTTGTTTGGCATCAGAACCAGATAACGACCTGCAAGAGAAATGAATGTCGAAAGCGCGGCACCCTTGTTGCCACGTTCCTCTTTTTCAACCTGAACCAGTAATTCAGTGCCTTCGGTGATCAGTTCACGAATGTTGGAGGTCTGGCGCGGATCTGCCTTGAAATACGAGTTTGCAATTTCCCGCATGGATAAAAAGCCCTGACGCTGCGCGCCGTACTCGACAAAAACCGCTTCCAGAGAAGGTTCAACGCGAGTGACGTGACCTTTATAAATATTGGATTTTTTTTGTTCACGGGTACGATTTTCTAAGTCAAAATCGTAAAGACGATTACCAGTAATCAGTGCAACGCGAACTTCTTCAGCGTGGGTTGCATTAATCAGCATACGTTTCATGGCGGACACCTAATAGTGACACACACAAACAACTCGCTCGCTATGTTTGAGCAAACATCAAATTGGCGTGATCAAGACTCAGGAGCAGCTTTGATATGCGAAGCTCTGAAACCACTGACTGTAAATCCAGTTCTGGGCTCTGATACGGTTATTTCGATGTCGGCAATCCTGCTTCAATCCTGGGCACCGTGATATATCACTGGACCCTAAATGATCCAAGTTTCCTGTGCGCTTCACTGGCGGGTGAGCGGTGCATTGGATGATGACTTTCACTGTCATTAAGCATTAAAGTCGCTCCATTTGAACGTCTTGATACGGAATGATCATCGTATCTTTGCTTAGCAGTTCCAATGCATCAACGCTTTAGCCTGAATGCGGCATCAGGGAGCAAATTGTCTGATGTGGATCAGTTTACATTTAATAACCAACAAATCTGTTGGCAACATATTTTTTCTGGACAAACTGTAAGGTGTATTGAAATATCAACAAACCCCATGTGCAGATGCACAATTAAACGCAACAGTTTGCCATTTTTGCCGATATAATAAGCCTTCGGCGTCGGCATAATTCTTTAGGACCTATCCGAGCTGTTGGTGAAGATCTCATCAATTTGAAATTTCAACTGAATAAAATTTCTGATGTGATGCTCACTTACGGCGGTATCCGTGCGCTGAATATATCAAACCTTGCGGCATCTGCCTATGGGCTAAGTTTAGGTTTCTTGTGAAATAACTTAGCTAAATGATCAATTTTTAATCATATTTAGCAAATCTTGGATGAATCGAGCGTATGAATTCTACACAACAATGGCAAAGTGTCACTTGGTTTGACGTGGATGAGCATCAAGACGGGCAGCGAATAGATAATTTTTTATTTACCCGATTAAAAGGTGTACCGAAGAGTCGAATCTACCGTTTGATTCGTGAAGGACAAGTACGTGTCAACAAAAAAAGAATAAAAGCAGAAACGCGTTTGAATATTGGCGATCAGATTCGTGTCGCACCAATTCGTTATGAACAAAAGGATGAAAGCGCGGCACCAGTGAGTGATGGCGTGGCGCAAAGCCTGCTTAGTCGTGTGGTTTACGAAGATGAAGGCTTATTAGTGGTGAATAAACCGTCTGGGATTGCTGTTCATGGCGGCAGTGGTGTGGCGTATGGTTTAATCGAAGCCCTGCGTGCCGCGACAGGTAAAAAATATCTGGAACTGATCCATCGTATTGACCGTGATACTTCAGGTTTGGTGATGATCAGCAAGAAACGCAGTACCTTAAAATTATTACAGGATTTATTGCGTGAGCATAAAATCCAGAAAACCTATGCGGCAATTGTTAAGGGGCAGGTGAGTCTGGATCAGCAACTGATTGATGCACCGCTGTTCCGCTATGAGCTTTTAATGGCGAAGCGCCATTACGTGTCTCTAAAGAGGTAAGCCGAGTAAGACTGACTGGAAAGTGGTTGAACGTTTTTAAGACGGCAACTTTGGTGCATGCCTCGCCTTTGTCAGGACGTACGCATCAAATTCATTGTGCATGGTCTGGTATTGGCCATCCACTTATTGGCGATGATAAATATGAATTAAAAGCACCACCTAGCTGGTCCAGAGGCCAGACGCTTGTGTCTACATGCCATGCGTTTGGACATTCCAAACTACCCAACCATTGAAGCGCCAATGCCTGAAGACATACAACAGGTTTTAAATGAGTTGAAAGCAGAAATGAGTCAAAATATCGAACTGGTGATTTTTGATTGGGATGGAACCTTATTCGATTCAGTGGGACAAATCGTGGCAAGCCTGCAACATGCGGCGCAACGAGTTTGAACAACCCTTAACGGACAAAGCAGCAAAAAGTATTATTGGTTTAGGTTTGCCAGAGGTGATGCAAATCCTGTTTCCGAGAAAGTACCGCATTTACAGCAGGATATTTTGCAATGTTATGCAGATCATTATGTTGCAAATTCAAAAGGCGATGCATGGTTTAATTAGTGTGGCAGAGTTGTTGTTGGCTGACTTAAAACAACAAGGGATCAAGCTTGCAGTTGCGACGGGTAGAAGTCGTAAAGGTTTAGATCGTGTATTCAAAGTCAAACCAATAGTCATCAGATTTTGATACTACTCGTGCAGCCAGTGGAAACCCGATCAAAAGCCTGACCCATTAATGTTGCAGGAAATTCTGCTTGAAACAGGTGTGACGGTAGAGCGGGCGATATGGTGGGTGATACCAGTTATGATCTTGAAATGGCGCAAAACCTGAATATGCAGCGCATTGGGGTGAGCTGCGCGGGGTGCATAGTGTGGAAATCTTGCAGCAATACCAGCCCTGACCATTGTCAGTTCAATTCAGGACCTGCATGGCTATTTTCGAAGGCTATATTGCCAGCCCCTATCTTGATTGAAAGCTAAAAACAGCATAATATTGATCTGACTAAGGGTGAGGAGAATGATTTGCCTCACTGCCTGCATATGTAATAGGGAAGTCATGAGTCGTTCAATCCGTCTGCTCAACCTGTTACAACTGCTAAAGGAATACCGTTATCCTGTGACGGCACAGGTTTTGGCCCGAGCGTTTGCAGATAATTTGCTTGAAGTGTTTACCGTGACATTGAAACCCTGAGGGCGGAGGGCAGAGTGGGCGGCAGGGTTGGGGTTTCAGCTCAAAGAAGATTTTTTGCTCACTCAAGTGACATTGAATGAAAACAGAAATCGAAGCGATTTTTTGGCATTATACTGGTTAAAAAACGTGCTTGATCAGGGTTGAATCCGCCTCCACCTCAGTATTGGCAAAATTAAATGCGGTACTGCCTGCACATTTACTTGGCAATTATTACAACATACCACGCTAAGAGCATTTAATGTCTGGTTGCCTGTAGATGAGGCACTGGTAGAGCAAGTCCGCTTGGCCATTCGTCAACAGGTAAAAATCTCGATGGACTATACAGATGAACAACAATGGATCAGTAGCAGAACCGTATGGCCTTTTGCACTGGAGTACTTCAATGACAAAATTGTATTGGCTGCACGGTGTGAGCTACGCCATGATTTTCGCAATTTTAAAATTGATCGGATTCAACAGCACAGCCTGAGTCAGGAGCTATATCCACAGTTTAAGCAGCAACTTTTTCAGCAGTGGTGGATACAGGAGGTTTGTTCATGACTCTGACAAAAACTGACAATCAAAGCCATTACATTTAAATCAGACCAACACACAAGGAAAAATGAAAATGGCACTTAAATTTTATACCAATAATTAGGGGTTGTTGACATTTACTGTTCATAATTAACCCTATAAAGGTAGCCATAAAAATATACATGCTAAAGCAACAGAACTTTGATAATTTCTTTTGAGCTTGTCATATCGAGTAGCTATTCGGGACTATGCAGGAATATCGAGCTCAAATACCTGTCAATTCTTCCAGAAACTGTTCTGTGGCCAGGCTGGGCTCAAGCTTGTTATAGCTGAAAAATACATCCAGACAGGGTAAGGCATGGCTTAATGGACGAATGACCATTTGATCGGTTGCCAAAGCCTGCATATAGGAAGGCAGAATGGCACAGCTTTGGCCTGAATGCACTGTCTGAATACTTTCCGCAATACTGTTGGCCTCAGAAATTGTCTGAAACTGAATCTGTCGCTGTTCAATATACTGAGTGATGGTATCAAACAGGGGCTGGGAGAGCTTTTGGGACAGAACGGTTATGGCCAGCCCATTCAATTGCTCTACTGGAATTTCAGTTAATTGAGCCAGTGGATGCTGTTTGGGGAGCATAAACACCAAGGGTTCTTTCAGTATTAACTGACTGGCAAAAACCTCATTTTGAAACTCCTGATTAATAAAAATAATGTCTAAGTCACCTTTCTTGAGTTCAGCGATTTGGTCACTCTCTTTCAGGTTCAGGGTGCGGATTTGCAGCTTGGGAAGTTTGACCCTCAGGCGCGGTAGAATATAGGGAAAAATACGGATTTCAGCAGAAGGGACAAAGCCAATTTTGAGGTACTGGACTTTTGCCGCAGCCACCTGCCGTGCCATGGTGATGGCCTTGTCCGCCTGTGTCAGGGTAAGGCGAGCCTGTTCCAGAAAAACCAGCCCTTCCTCGGTCAGTTCAACCTTGCGTTTGGTGCGGTGAAAGAGCTGTACGCCAATATCATCCTCAAGGTCCTTGATCTGCTGGCTTAATGAGGGCTGCGCCGTATGCAGCTTTAGTGCGGCTTTACTAAAGCTGAGTTCTTCAGCGACGGTGATGAAGTAACGTAGATGGCGTAATTCCATAAGACTTGTCCGTGTGTGTCTTATTGTTATTCTTAATTAAAGTATTAAAAAATAATTCTCATGGCCGCATTATATAGTAGCTGATTTTTTAGACAATATGCTTTTTTCTAAAATATAAAAAATATATTAAAACGCTATGCCTGTAAGTTTAGCTGAATTGTCATTTGGCGTTATGAGTTCAGTAAAATTGTATTGACTCAGCCAGAGAAAATCAGCATAACTCAATGACCTTATGTTAGGATCAAGGACCGATTATGGAAAGCCATGTTTTTAAAGGATCAGGTAGGTCAAGGTCAGGTTATCGTCCCAAGCCATATTTGATCTGGAAAAGATAAAGCCTTAAAAAAATAAGCCATAATCCTAAGCTAATATAACTCAGCCCCACAAGCGATCAGGTTCCACCACAGAAGAAGTACATGAAAGATAAGCCGACATTAACCTACCAATTGCCGACACAATCTTGCTTGAGCCATACCTGGGGGAAACCTCCTTTTCCACATGAGGCCTCTGACCACTGTGGGATTGACCGTTTCTACAACCTGGACAAACCGTTGACACCGTTTGACCGTAAGGGGCTGCTAAAATGGCTGACAACACGTAAATCCTTTACCTGGAATGTTGACCGTAGCCATGAGTCGAATCTGCGTAATCAGATGCTTGAGTTGCCGCAAAACCGCCCGCATGCTGACCTGAATGACTGGCAGATTTGGTTTGTGGGACATGCCACCATTTTGATCCAGATCGGCCCCTATAATTTTTTAACCGATCCAGTCTGGTGTGAATATGTCAGCCCAAAGCAGGGACGGGGACCCAGACGGGTTTGCCCAGCGGGCATTGCACTGGAACATCTTCCCACCATCCATGCGGTGTTGTTAAGCCATAACCACTATGACCACATGGATTTGGCCACCCTGGACTGGCTGCACCAGAAATTTGAAATGCCGATTTATACAGGTTTGGGCAATGGCCACTATCTGCCGAAGCACCTGCATGTCATTGAAATGGACTGGTGGCAGGAAATCCCTTTTCATGATGAGTTAAAGATCGCCTACACGCCAGCGCAGCATGCCTCAGGACGTGGTGTCAGGGACCAGAACAGGGCATTGTGGGGCGGATTTTCACTATTGGCGAGAACGGGTCACTGTTTTTTCGCGGGTGATACGGGGTATGCAGGTCATTTCAAGAAAATTTATGAACGCTATGGGGCTGCAAGAATTGCATTGCTGCCGATTGGCGCCTATGAGCCACGTCAGTTGATGCGTTATGTGCATATGAATCCACAGGATGCCTTTCATGCACATCTGGACCTGCATGCACACCGTTCACTGGCGATTCACTATCGCACTTTTCAGCTTACCGATGAAGACCGTGATGCACCTGAACATGAACTGATGCAGGCCATGAAATCCTCTTCAAAACTGGTGAACCCTTTTTACTGTATCCGTGAAGGGCACTTTATTCGGGCCTAGCTTGCTGTAGTGTCCTGATAAAGCATAAGGCAATCATGGAAAGGCTCGCAAGCCCAACATTCATCACCACAGGATTGAACGCTTATTCATGTCATGGCTTGACTAAATTGTCGCCTAATTCAATGTAAAAAGCCATCCGAAGATGGCTTTTTATTTGGATGTTTTAGGGTTTAAAGAAAGCTTGGTAAATGACGAGCAGGGTCAGTCTCACGGGCGGCTTGCGCATCAGCAACAGTCATACCAAGTGCTTTTGCAACACCTTCGCCGTAAGCAGGGTGGCAAGCATAGCAGTTTCGGATATGACGATACTTGATAAAGTCCAACGCATCACCCATCGCGCGTGCTGTATTGCCAAATAAGGCATCTTGCTGTTCAGGTGTCATTAACTCGAACAAGGCACGAGGTTGACTGAAGTAGTCATTATCATCTTCACGATAATCCCAGAAGTCTGCATCGCCATTGATTTTCAATGGTGGTTCTTTGTATTGCGGCTGTTCTTGCCATTGGCCGAAGCTGTTAGGTTCATAATGTGGTAAACCACCATAGTTGGCATCAATGCGACCTTGACCATCACGGTGATTACTGTGAACAGGGCAGCGAGCAGCATTCACTGGAATTTGTTGATAGTTCACGCCTAAACGGTAACGTTGCGCATCCGCATAGTTAAACAGGCGTGCCTGTAGCATACGGTCAGGTGAAACGCTAATACCTGGTACTAAGTTACTTGGTGCAAAAGCAGATTGTTCAACATCTAGGAAGAAGTTTTCAGAGTTGCGATTGAGTTCAAACTCACCAACTTCAATCAGTGGATAGTCGCCATGAGGCCAAACTTTAGTTAAATCGAATGGATGATATGGAACTTTCTCAGCATCTTGTTCTGGCATAACCTGAACAAAAAGTGTCCATTTTGGATAATCACCATTTTCAATCGCATCAAATAAATCACGTTGATGGCTTTCACGGTCTTGACCCGCAATTCACTAGCTTCTGCATCGGTTAGATTTTTAATGCCTTGCTGGGTTCTAAAGTGAAATTTCACCCAGAAACGTTCATTGGCCGCATTGATGAAACTATAGGTATGGCTACTGAAACCATGCATATGACGGTAGCTGGCAGGAATACCACGGTCTGACATCACGATAGTGACTTGATGCAGCGCCTCTGGAAGTAGAGGTCCAGAAATCCCAGTTGTTGGTTGCACTACGCAAATTGGTTTTCGGGTCGCGTTTAACCGCTTTGTTCAGGTCAGGGAATTTACGCGGATCGCGCAGGAAGAATACAGGCGTGTTGTTGCCCACCATATCCCAGTTGCCTTCCTCGGTATAGAATTTCAGGGCAAAACCACGAATGTCGCGTTCCGCATCCGCTGCGCCACGTTCACCTGCAACCGTGGTAAAACGAGCAAACATTTCTGTTTTTTTGCCGATTTCGCTAAAGATTTTAGCGCGAGTATATTGAGTAATATCATGGGTAACTGTAAATGTACCGAATGCACCAGAACCTTTAGCGTGCATACGACGTTCAGGAATCACTTCACGGACAAAGTTGGCAAGTTTTTCATTTAGCCATAAATCTTGGGCTAATAAAGGACCCCGAGCACCTGCTGTCATACTATTTTGATTATCCACCACGGGTGCACCAAAATCAGTGGTTAAGTGGCTATAAGGACATTTTTTATCGTCTTGGCTCATGTTTGTTCTCCATCAAGATGACCTGTGTAAACTCATCTCGACCATTTGACCGTTCTAAAAGATAGATGCTTAAATCAGCTCATATGCAAACTGGAGTATCAAAATTCAGATGCCTGTACGGGATTTGCAATGATAATTGAACATCCTTTGTGTTTTTACTTTAGGTTGATGAAAGCTTTTTCCAATGGATTAAGCTGATGCCGTAAATGTTTTATTCGATAAAAGAAACTGTATAAATATTAAATGTGGCAATGAGGATTGTTGAGCAATAAATTGTTAAAATTTGAAAAAAGTTCCATTAAAATAAACAATTAAACGGAATTGTATAGTTCGTTAAGGCTGGTTGTATAATCAACTCCCAAATTCAGCTTGTATGCTCATATATAAAAACGGGAGTTTTCACCTGTTGCAGTGATGTAAAGAGCAGCCTGAAAGGATGCCTAGCTATTTTTAGGCACTGACCAAACGATTGGATTTTACCATATCGGCTGAAGCCGTGGATTTTAAAGTAGTGCTCAAGCCAGCTTTTAATGACTAATGGGTTATTCATTTGCAGGACATTGTCCAGCAACTGTTGGCATCTGTCATTGGGACATGGCGAGTGCCTTTCTCACCCGCAGGATGTTGCTTGAACTCATAGAAAGTGTATTGAAACCCATTGCCATGAGCAGGATGGCAGTCAGGAGATCGCCTGCCATTTCTCCACACACACTGATTGGCTTCTGGTGTTGATGGCAGCTTTGAACAAGGTTCTGCAAAGCTCGCAGCACAGACGGATGAAAATGTGAATAGACATTCGCAACATGCGGGTTATTTTTTGATCAGCATAACAAGCAGGTATTGGGTTAGGTCGTTGGAACCCACAGAGAAAAAGTCCACCAACTCTACAGAATTCACCAATCTGGAACGGGACACTTGGAACCTCAACCATGATGCCGATTTTAGGCTTAGTGATTTTGACTTGTTCCTCTTCCTGAACCGCAATCCAGTCGCGCTCCAGCAAATAAAGGACTTCCTCCACCTCGCTGACACTGGTGACCATCGGCAGCAGGATATGTAGGTTATTCAAGCCGATGCTGGCCTTGAGCATGGCGCGAATCTGTGCGGAAAAGATTTCTGGATGGTCAAGGGTAAAGCGCAGGCCGCGCCAGCCTAGTGCCGAGTTTTCCTCTTCAATGCTAAAGTAGGGTAGATCTTTATCTGCACCAATATCCAGCGTCCGCATAATCACAGGCTTGTTGGCAAAATGGCTGAGCTGTTGACGGTAAATCGCACGTTGCTCTTCCTCACCTGGGAAGCGCTCACGCAACATAAACGGAATTTCACTGCGATATAAACCGACGCCTTTCGCCCCGCGTTGCACGCCACGCACCACATCAATCATCAAGCCTGTATTGACGAACAATGGAATTTCCACTCCGTCAGGAGTAATGGCATCCCGTGTTTCGTATTGCTTCAAATCTTTGGCGATCTGTTCTTCTTCTTTCTGGACTTCCTTATAACGCTGGCGTAGACGGCGCGGTGGATTGACAAAAACACGTCCCTGATAGGCATCGACAATCATCTCAATGTCATCAAGGGTGTTGATTGGCAATTCGGTGACACCCACAACGGTTGGAATCCCCAGAGCGCGTGCCACGATTACCATGTGTGAATTGGCAGCGCCTTCAGAAGTGACAATAGTAGCAATATTATCGACAGGTAGCTCAACCAGCATGCGCAATTGCTGATTTCTTCACCAATCAGGATACTGTCGGGGCTAAGTTCACGATGGCTTGAATCCGCCTCCTGTAGGCAGGCTAAATGCGCCGTCCCAAATCCTTGAGGTCAGAAACCCGTTCGCGCAGGTAATCGTCCTCCATTTGTGCAAACAGTGCCACATGCTTGTCAATGACTTTGCGCACTGCACCTGAGCTACCTGTGCGGATATGGTCATGATTTCACTGGGTAATGCATTTTTCATCCAGCATCCGCAGAACACGCTGAATAACGCGCGTTCCTCTGACATGAGAATCCTGCATTTCATCAAGACTGGATTTCCTTTACGAACAGAGGCAATGGCTTGATCCAGCAATGCCAGCTCGTCACTGATGTCCTCAGCTTCACGGTCTGGAATGGCAGCGAGGTCGGCAGGTGGATACAGCACAATGGCCCGACCCAGCGCAATACCGCCCGCACCAGAAACACCCTGAAAGGTTTTATAGGCTGAACCACTGTTGGGCTTACGGAAAACATCAATATTTCCGACCGCATGGGCGTGTGCAATAACACCTGAAAGCTGGGCACACAGGGTGACAAGGAATGACTCCGCCGCTTCACTAAAGTCTTGAGGTTCTTTATTTTGAACAACTAAAACGCCCATCACCTTGCGACGGTACATGACAGGTACGCCAAGGAATGAGTTAAATAGCTCTTCACCTGTTTCAGGTAAATAGGCAAAACGTTCATGTTTTGGTGCATTGTCGAGGTTGACAATATCTTCACGGTTACCGACTAAACCGACGAGACCTTCACCAACACTCAAAGAAACATGTCCAACAGCTTCAGGTTTTAAACCTTTTGAAGCCATGAGCACATAGCGTTTATTTCGTTCATCCAATAAATAAATGGAGCATACATCGACATGCATGGCTTCGGCCACATGGTTGACCATAATGTCGAGGGAATCATGCAAACTGACGGACGCATTGATTTCCTGCACAATGCGTCTGAGCGTGTCGAGTTGCATGTTTGACATGAGGTGTCTGCTCCTGTTTATTGAATCGTTATATGCCTATTTATAACAGCTATATCGTTAAAAATCATTGCTTAAAATGATGATTTGTTGACGATTAACGCTACGGTAATTGTAAACACAACTCCATCATGGCTCTGCGGTAAACATCTCTTTTGAAGTTCACTACTTGACCTAATGGATACCAGTAACTCACCCATTGCCATTGATCGAACTCGGGTGGGTCTGATAGATTTAACTGAATATGATGCGGCGATGCCGTTAATTTCAGTAAAAACCACTTTTGCTTTTGTCCAATACATACCGGATCAGAATCTGACCGAATGTACCGATGTGGCAAACGATAACGCAGCCAACTTTTAGTCTGCGCTACTATTTGGACGTGTTCGGGCAATAAACCGACTTCTTCTCTCAGTTCACGATAAAGTGCCTGTTCAGGGGTTTCTCCAAACTGGATCCCTCCTTGTGGAAATTGCCAAGCATTGTGACCAATGCGTTTTGCCCATAAAACTTGTCCGTCATCGTTTGCCAAAATGATCCCGACGTTGGGTCGGAAACCTTCTGAATCGATCATTTGGCTACCTAAATTTTCTCTATATCGTTGACTTTGATCTCGGGGACAGTCACTCTTCACGTCCAACTCGAAAAAGGTCAAAGTAAAATGTTTAAAATTGCTATGATCTTAACGAATTTTTAGTCACTTACGGAAATAGATTTACGTTTTTTTTCTTTAATTTGCATTTAAATGAGCATTTATATGAAATTGGCTTTGTTTGATTTAGATCACACCCTGTTAAATACCGATTCTGACCACTCATGGGGTGAGTTTTTAGTGAATGAAGGTTTGGTTGATCCAGTTCATCATCGTCAAATGAATGATAAATTCTACGAGGACTATAAGGCAGGACAACTTGATCCGATTGCCTATAACGAATTTGTCTTTGAATTTTTGACCAAGCATGACAATACTTATTTAACTGAACTACACCAGTTGTTTATGCAAAAAGTGATTCGTCCCCAAATGCGTCCGAAAGGTTTTGATGCAATTAAAAAGCATCAAGATTTAGGTCATGCGATTGTTGGGATTACTGCAACCAGTGATTTTATTACGGCTCCGATTTTTCGTGAATTTGGTATTACTGAAATTATTGCCACCAATGCCGAGGTGCTTGAGGGTAAATATACGGGTAAGGTCACAGGTTTGCCATGCTACCAGAATGGCAAGCTGGCACGTCTGGACCAATGGCTAGATGGTCGGATGGTTGAGGAATCGTGGGCCTATTCAGACTCGATTAATGACCGTTTCCTACTTGAATATGCAACCCATGCGATTGCGGTGAATCCTGATGATCGTTTAGAAAAATTAGCGCAAGAACAGGGCTGGGATATCCAAGACTGGTCGATTTAATCAAAAAATATAGAAAAATGTTAAACATATTGAGCAGTTCGATATGTTTAATATAATAAATAAGAACAATGAATTGGATATAAAAAATGAAAAGAGTATCGTGATGAAACTGAACAAACAAAAACCAACCTGGCTAGATTATGTCGCCGAAGGTTGTGGCAGAACCGATCGTACAACTTACATTGTCAAAGGAATCTGTTTTTTAATTGGGAATGTTTATTTTGCCTATGCTGCTTTTGGCGTAGGGTGCACTATTTTTGATTTTACCTTTTGCGATGTTAGTTTATTTTTATAGCGAAAAAATATGTGAAAAAGCAAAGGCTATAAACTATCAAAAAGCTCAGCAGAATAAAAGTGAAAATATTTTGTTTTTAGGAAAGGGTTTTTTTGATATAAAAATGTTTTTGATAGGGGGAAATAATGAAAAAACAACAAATTGAATTGCCAGAGAAGTTGTGGAAAGAGCAAAGTGTTGATTTAACCCGACACAGTTATCGAGGTAAGTTACTCACCAAAAGTGAAGGTTTTAAATTAGGCAAAACACAACGCAAAAAAATTCCGCGTGAGCAATTATCACAATTGTCAGAACGACCAAAAGATACAACGGCTTTAATGATTTATGATTGGAGCAATCAGGGACGTTTAGAAAAGCTTAAGCCCATTCGTGCCAAAAGGATGAGTGTGTCTCCATTTACCTTTTATCGTGGTATACCTTCCTGATGCTGTTTGATCAGGCATGGGAGCAGCATCATTCAGGTTTGTTTCAACAGATTTGTGGCGCCTGTCATTTAAGTAATTTTGGTGGTTTTGCCAGTCCTGAACGTAATCTTCTTTTTGGAATCAATGATTTTGATGAGACCTTGGTTGCGCCATTTGAATGGGATTTGAAACGTTTAACCAGCTTTGTGATTGCAGCACGTGATATTGATCTTGCTGATAAAGTCGGTTTAAAAACCATTAAAACTATGCTGAATAGTTATCGCCAACATCTACTTGAAAATATGGAGCTATCACCATTACAGGTATGGTATGAGAAAGTTGATGCCAGTACATTGCTGGAAAATACGGAATGTCGGAAGCTCCGAAAGAAACGAGCCAAACATCTGGACTCCGCCCAGAAAATGCCCACTCGGTTTTGCCTAAACTGACCCAGCAGGACAAAGAGACGGGTTTTCGTCACTTTATTGATGATGAACCTTTGCTTTGGCATCCAAAGTTAAATGAACCATTCAACAAAAATGTTGATGAGTTTTTTAGACAGTATCGTGATTCATTGAAATATGATCGGCAGGTTTTATTTGACCGTTATCAACGTACCGATGTGGCATTAAAAGTGGTTGGGGTGGGGAGTGTGGGTACACGTTCAGCCATTGCACTGTTTCAGGATGCCGATCGTGAGCCGTTAATTTTGCAGATGAAAGAAGCCAACCCCTCTATTTTAAGTCCATTATTCCCTGAAAAAGTGAAGCATGAAGGCGAGCGTGTGGTGTATGGCCAGCAGTTGATGCAAGCTGCAAGCGATATTTTTCTTGGCTATTCCACCTTGGGGCAGCATTTCCATGTCCGCCAACTGCGTGATATGAAGATTTCAGTCGACTTAACCGATATGGACGATGAGTATTTTCATGAATATGCGGAAAGCTGTGGTCTGGCTTTAGCCCATGCCCATGCCAAGGCGGGGAATGCCGATGTGTTGATGGGTTATCTGGGTGAGGGGAATACCATGGTGGAGGTTTTACAGGAATATGCCACACAGTCTATGGAACGGAATTTAAATGACTATCAGCATTTTATGAATGAGATTGCCGATGGTAGGATTCAGATTGCTGGAGATGAGGCACTTTAATCATCGGTATATTGCTACAGATGAATTGAAATAATTTAAAAGGTTTGTGAAAAAATATGTTTAAAAAAATGATGTCTGGTTTAAATATGCAAGGGGTAAACGTCGAAACACGTTTATATAATCCTACGTTACAGGCTGGTGAGACACTACGCGGTGAAATTAATTTTACTGGTGGGTCAACGAATAAGGAAATTAATGGCTTATATCTAAAATTAATGACCATTGCAGAGGTTGAGTCTGGAGATCATGAATTTAATCAGGCTTTGGTATTGGATCAGTGGTTGATTAGCTCGAAATTCTTGCTGGCTGCAAATGAGTCACATCATATTCCATTTACCATGGAAATCCCTCATGAAACCCCCATCACTGAAGTTTCCTGCCGACGTAATGGCGCTCGTGTATGGATTGAAACACACATGGATGTTGACTGGGGACTGGATTCAACCGATCGTGACTATTTAAAAGTGACCCCAACACCAGCGATGCAGGCTTTTTTACAGGCGATGCAACAATGTGGATTTGTTCTGTCGACTGTGGATGTTGAAAAAGGGCAACTTACCGCAAGAAATTTTAGATCAACGATTGGCTGCTATCAGGAGCTAGAGTTTGTATCTTCACAGATGTTTAGTGGTTTTAATGAGGTTGAGGTGTCCTTTGTTGCTGAAGCACAACAAACGCATATTATGCTGGAAATTGATCGTACCTTTCGCTCAGACCAGTTGCTGACGATGACCATATCCAACCATAATCTGGACGTGAATCAGATCACGCAGCAGCTTCGCCGTTTGTGCAGATCGGATAAAGGATTACACCATTCCCTCCCACAGGGAGGTTTTTTGTCATTTTACTGTCATCTTTTGTTTTTAAAGATTTAAGCATGAAAATAAAAATAAATCAGGAAGCACAGACTTCCAACAAGCTTGATGCATTAATTCAATTAAAACGCCATCAACCGCATATAAAAATACGCTGGATTATCCTGCCGATTTTAGTCTTACTGCTCATGTATAGCTGGCAACAGCAGATCTTTACCGCTTGGGTTTTACTCCCATTAATATGGACAATTATTGTTTTAAACCATGTTTTGATCGCCAAGACTCGAAGGAATAAATTAGAGAAGATTGAGCAACTCAACATTGATCCAATATTTTGGAATAAATTAAAACAACAATATCCCGAACTGAGCTTAAAACAACGTCGGCTGATTGAACTTGGATTTAAGGATTATTTGGCATTACACGTGATGCAAAAACAAGCCTATGCCATGCCTTCACATGCAGTCGATGCTTTATGGCATGTGATGTTGCAATATCCGATCCAATATCAGCAATTATGTGAGCAAACCATAGGTCGAACGTTGAATCATAGCCCTTATGATGGAACAACGAGACCAGAAGAACAAGCAAAGCAATTATTTGAAGCTTGGAAATATAGCTGTATGTTACATGGATATAATCCAAGCAATACGATGCAATTGCCACGACTATTTGCGGTTGATCAGGTGTTGGGTTGGGAAAATGGACAATCGTTTGAACTGGCGCAAATGACTAAAAATTTTGCAAAATATATGCAGGATCAATCATCATCTTCATCCAGTTGTGGCAGTAGCTGTAGCAGTTGTGGCGGAGGCGGTGACTAACTTAGCTTTAGCTAGCCTAGCCAAGTTGCATCATATTGATTAATTCTTCCGCTGCTTTAGATTGAATCCGTGCAGGATGCCACACCATACCCAGTTGACGTTGCATATCGAGATTCAGATCAAGTTGTTTTAAATCTTGGTTCACCAACGTTTTAGGTAATACCGACCAACCTAAACCAATAGAAACTAACATCCTGATTGATTCTAAAGGATTGTTGCTCATGCTGATTTTAGGTTTTAAGCTCTTTTTTTCAAACTCTGCTAATGTGATTTGACTGGTATAAGTGTGTGCTGCGGGTAAAAGGCTAGGATAAGCAATCAAATCTTCTAATTTAAGTTGTGATTGTTGTGCTAAAGGATGAAAAGGTGAGGTCACAAAAACCAAAGGATCATTCCAAATCGTCAAGTAGCTTAGTCGTTCATCTCCAATTGGAGGGAGTGTTAAAAAGGCCAGTTCGAGTTCACCTGCTAAAACTTGTTCATGCGCCTGTTCTGAGTCTACAAAATGCACATCTAAAGTGACTTGCGGAAAAGATTGCACAAAAGCTTTCAGTGGGTCTGCGAGATGATGCAATCCGATATGATGACTCGTCCCAATTTTTAAACGACCTTGTACCTGATTCTGCTCATGACTCAGTGTATGGTGAATTTCACCTAATTCATTGAGCCATGTTCTCACTTTCGGTAATAAAGAATGTGCTGCATGGGTCGGTTGAATACCGCGTCCTGCGGATTCAAACAGTTTTACTCCAAAATATTCTTCAAGCGTATGAATTCGTTTGGTCACCGCAGGTTGAGTAATAAATAATTGTTCTGCTGCAATCGAAATTGATCCCGTTTCCATCACTTTTAAAAATGCTTCAAATGCAGCAAGATTCATACAGGCTTACTCAAATAACTTTAAAATATGTGCTCAGATATTGATGTTGAAAATTAGAAATAATTCCAAACTTTTTCATGGAAGAAAAAGGCAAAAGCTTGTACGGTTGGTTCAATTAAACTTAAGGTTGCAGCCATGATTAAATTTCCCGTAATCATATAGGCAACTATCATCGCAACACTAATATGCATGATGTAGTAACTCAAGGTTTTTTTTAAAGTCCGTCGATTGTTAATCACGAATTGCTGAATGTTTGCCATATCGCTCACCATTTCAAATCCTATTTAATTAAATAGTAATGATTATCATTTAAAAAGTAAAAAAGAAATTTCTACTCTCGATGATCGAACTTTTAGATAGATAAGCATTGATCTCTTTATTGAAAAAAATTGATGCACAAATGAATTATATATTCCAAAAAGTTTGATAACTAATAAAAATGATAAATTAGATTTATGTGAAAGCATTGCTATAATAAATTTAAGATTTAGTTACCCAGTCCTATGACAAGCACGTTGGAGAGCGACGACATGGCAGGCAAGACATTATATGACAAATTATGGGATGACCATTTAGTTAAGCAACGTGATGATGGTTCAAGCTTGATTTATATTGATCGTCATTTATTACATGAAGTGACTAGCCCTCAAGCATTTGAAGGCTTACAACTTGCTGATCGTCAGCCATGGCGTTTAAGTGCCAATGTCGCAACACCTGACCATAACGTTCCAACTTCTAAAAAAGAGCGTGAGCAAGGCATTGCTGGAATCGAAGATGATACCTCTCGTATCCAAGTCCAAACTTTAGATGATAACTGTAAGACCTTTAATATCGTTGAATTTGGTATTAATGACATTCGTCAAGGTATCGCCCACGTGGTAGGACCAGAGCAAGGTTTAACTTTGCCGGGTATGACCGTGGTCTGTGGTGACTCACACACAGCTACACATGGCGCATTTGGTTGTTTAGCACACGGTATTGGCACGTCAGAAGTTGAGCATGTGTTAGCAACTCAATGTTTAGTACAGAAAAAATCGAAAAACATGCTTGTTCGTGTTGATGGTGTATTAGGCAAAGGCGTGACGTCGAAAGATGTTGTTTTAGCGATTATCGGCAAAATTGGAACGGCTGGTGGTACAGGCTATGCCATTGAATTTGGTGGTCAAGTGTTCCGTGATATGTCGATCGAAGGGCGTATGACCGTATGTAACATGGCAATCGAAGCGGGTGCGCGCGTAGGTATGGTTGCTGTTGATGACAAAACCATCGCTTATGTGAAAGATCGTAACTATGCGCCTAAAGGTGAGCAGTGGGATCAAGCGGTAGAATATTGGAATACCTTACACTCAGACGAAGATGCTGTATTTGATGCAGTCGTCGTATTGAATGGTGCTGAGATTGAGCCACAAGTGTCTTGGGGAACTTCTCCAGAAATGGTGATCCCTGTTTCGCAAGCAGTACCGACTTTAGAACAAGCAAAAGATGATGTTCAACGTAATGACTGGACTCGTGCTTATCAATATATGGGTTTAACTGCTGGTCAAGCATTGTCTGATATTCAATTGGATCGTGTCTTTATTGGTTCATGTACCAATTCTCGTATTGAAGATATTCGTGCTGCGGCAGATGTCGTGAAAGGGCGTAAAGTTGCATCTAGTATTAAACAGGCGATGATCGTTCCAGGTTCAGGTTTGGTGAAGCAACAAGCAGAACAAGAAGGCTTGGATCAAATTTTCTTAGACGCTGGTTTTGAATGGCGTGAGCCAGGTTGTTCAATGTGCTTAGCAATGAACGCTGATAAATTACAACCAGGTGAACATTGTGCATCTACTTCGAATCGAAATTTTGAAGGTCGTCAGGGTAACGGTGGTCGTACACATTTGGTGAGCCCAGCAATGGCTGCAGCGGCTGCAATTGCAGGTCATTTTGTTGATGTACGTTCATTCTAAAGGAGCAAAATCATGAAAAAATACACTGTAGAACAAGGTATTGTTGCACCTTTAGATCGTGCAAATGTTGATACTGATTTAATCATTCCAAAACAGTTTTTGAAGTCAATTAAGCGCACAGGTTTTGGCGATAACTTATTTGATGAATTGCGTTATTTAGATGAAGGTTATTTAGGGCAAGATATTAGCAAACGTCCAATTAACCCTGAATTTGTATTGAATAAACCGCGTTATCAAGGTTCAACGATTTTATTGGCACGTACTAACTTTGGTTGTGGCTCTAGTCGTGAGCATGCACCTTGGGCTTTGAATGAGTATGGTTTCCGTACCGTGATCGCGCCAAGCTTTGCCGATATTTTCTTTAATAACTGCTTTAAAAATGGCATGTTGCCTGTGATTTTATCTGAAGAGATTGTTGATCAGTTATTCAAGGAATGTGCTGAAACAGAAGGGTTATCAATTGACCATTGATTTAGAGGCGCAGGAAGTGCGCACGCCAACAGGTGAAGGCATTTAGAATTTGAGATTGATCCATTCCGTAAGCATTGTTTAATCAATGGTTTGGATGATATTGGCTTAACCCTGCAAGTTGCAGATGATATCCGTGCCTATGAAGAAAAGGCAAACAGGCGCGTCCTGAGTATTTCAGGAAATAAAAGTACCAGATTTTTGTTGACTGGAGATACTTTAAGTCTGTTGACATTCTGAATTACTTTGCGACAGAGGACATTTTAGACGGTACAAGGCATGACTTACGAAATTTGCTTCTCCTAAATGAGTAAGGCATAACGCAGTAGCGGCAAAAAGTGTCCCTGTCCCAGGTTATGGCTAAAACTTCCCTAAACTTTGCGTTATGAGACTTGACAAGGGGGCGCCATTGCCTGCGTTTCATGCCTTGTTTATGTCGTTTTAGCCTATAACGCAAGGCATGGTTGAAATGTCAGCAGACCTAATGTCTGGGGACATTTTAAAGATAGTCATAGCGCAGACATTGAACTCTTGCTAACATGCTGGCGAATAATATTTGCTTGCATGTGTTGCCGTATTTATGAGGAGCTGGGCTTGAACAATGAAAAGAAGACTCGCTTACGGTATTTTGCTGTGTTTAGGTCTTGCGACAACCTTAACGGCATGTCAAAACGCGCCGACTATTGTTGATCAGGTTGGTGTGCACAGAACACATTGGAAAATAAGCCGAATAATGCAACTGTATTGTTCAGGGACGAGAATTGTGAGTTTGAGCGAATCAACGATATTGTCGTGATGGATGCGAAATCCCATCGCATCAGTCAGCAGGCAATGGAACACGGCATCATCCGTCTGGATGGTTCGGTTTTCAGCCGAAAACAGCAGGTCTATTTGAGTATACCTGCCAGACAATATGAGGTTGTGAATTCGTTTCTATCAATTTCTCCAGACCGCGCTGAGATGTTCCATGTGATTCATGAGTTCAAGCCGCATCAGCGTTACACCTTTAAAATGTATCAGGACAGGAAAAACGCTCAGATAGCCTGTTGAATGTGTCTGCACCTGAACCCTTATGTGTGGATTTACAGCAGGAACAGCATACGCATTTCGCCGCTTCTGTCGCCCTATGATGTGGTGACAGGACTGGGCGAGTTTGTTGAAAAAAGATTTAATGACTTGCAGTTTAAAACTGCACTAATGAAACTGGAAAAATAGATGTCTAAACATATTTTAATTTTGGCAGGTGATGGAATTGGTCCTGAAATTGTGGGCGCTGCTGAAAGTCTAACCAAGGTCAATGAAAAAATTTAATTTAGGTTTGACATGGGAACATGGTTTGTTGGGTGGTTCTGCGATTGATGCACATGGTGAACCTTACCCTGCTATCACCAGTGAACAGGCGAAAGAAGCAGATGCAATCTTGTTGGGTGCGGTTGGTGGACCTAAATGGGATACGATTGAGCGTTCAATCCGTCCAGGCGTGGTATATTAAAAATCCGCAGCGAATTGAACCTGTTTGCCAACCTGCGTCCTGCAATCCTTTATCCGCAATTGGCGGGTGCTTCAAGCCTGAAGCCAGAAAAATTGTTGCTGGTCTGGATATCCTGATTGTACGTGAGCTTACGGGCGGTATCTACTTCGGTCAGCCACGTGGTATTCGTGAACTGGAAAATGGTGAAAAGCAGGGCTATAACACGGATGTTTATTCAGAAAGTGAAATCAAGCGTATCGCCAAAGTTGCGTTTGAGTTAGCAGGCTTGCGCGGTGGCAAAGTATGCTCGGTTGATAAAGCCAACGTTCTTGAAGTGACTGGTGTGGAAGCAAACCGTAACGGATTTACAGCAGGCACAATATCCAGATATCCAGTTGTCACATATGTATATATGTCGACAATGCCGCGATGCAGTTGGTGCGTGCGCCAAAGCAGTTTGATGTGATCGTTACAGGTAATTTATTTGGTGATATCTTATCTGACGAAGCAGCAATGTTGACAGGTTCGATCGGCATGTTGCCTTCTGCATCTTTAGATGAAAATGGTAAAGGCATGTATGAGCCATGTCATGGTTCTGCGCCAGATATTGCTGGTCAAAATGTTGCTAATCCATTGGCAACTATTCTTTCAGTTGCGATGATGTTACGTTATACCTTCCGTGAAGAAGCTGCAGCAAAAGCAATTGAAGATGCAGTGGGTCAAGTATTAGATCAGGTTTGCGTACAGCAGATATTATGTCTGAAGGCATGACAAAAGTTGGTACAGATGCTATGGGTGAAGCTGTAGTTTCAGCACTAAACTAAGAATTATAGCCAATAAAAAACGCAGCATGGGCTGCGTTTTTTATACTGGAATGAATTAACAGGCTTTACCTTCATAACGGATGGAGCGGGCAATCTGCTGCTGATCCAGCTCAAAAATAATTTTGCATTTGAGTTGAAGATGTGACTTGCCATTGCCTGCTTTGAATGAGAATGTTCTGGTACCATCTCTGCGGACTGGGCAATTGGAATGGGAATGCGCACGGGGCGGATCACCGTATAGACAAGCTGGTTGTGCTGGTTTTGGGGCTGGTTCAGGGTTTGTAGTCCTAAGGATCTTAGGTCAAGCTGCTGCTGGATACTGCTTGCAGACTGGTAAATGAATGGCTTTAGATAGTCGGGGAGGCTGGTTGTTTGCTGGGGAGAACTCATACATGCGGACAGCCCAAGAGCTGAACAAAGGAATAGGGACCTTGAATTTATCATTATGATGTTCCTTTATCGAATTGATCTTTTTTTATTCAAAGCCAAAGGGCACATCTTGTCGAGTCCATTTGTGTGAACCGATCACAATATACATACCCATCTGTTTATAAAGTGATGTTCAATTGCAGTAAAATATGCTTAGATATGCCGCATAAATAAGCAGTAGAAATAACTTGATGCGCAACATATTTTAGAGGTTAATGTGTGGTGTTTTCACCGCACTGAGTTATGCAGATAATTGTGACAAAGCACGCAATACGTATGATGATGTTACTGTACTAATAAAATTTATGCCAGTGCTGATGCTGATTTAAATAAGAATGGCTCTAGACTAGCAGAATAGATATGTTAGTCTAGAATCATGATAAGAAACAGTAAATTAAGTCACTATAAGATTAAAAAAATTATTCCAGTGCTTTGCATTGATATTCCTGCTTCTAAAACAGCCTTATTGCTTAACTTGAACCGTAATACCATCAACTATTGGTACATGCTTTTTAGAGAAGCAATCTACGATCATCAAACAGATTTAAGAGCAAAGTTTGTAGGTTCTATTGAAGTTGATGAGCTATTTACGAACAAAAGACAACGTGGTTTTCATGGGAAGTTGAAGCGAGGTCGAGGTACTTTAAAACAACCTGTATTTGGAATATTTGAAAGGAATGGTCGAGTTTATACAGAAATAGTCCCTGATTGTAAAAAGACTACATTACAACAAGTTATCTTGAGTAAGTTGCACTTGAAAGTGTAATTTATAGTGATGGTTGGCGTGGATACAATGGTTTGGTAGATGTTGGTTACTCAAAGCATTTTAGAGTAAATCATGGAGCGAATGAATTTGCCAGAGGACAATGTCATATAAATGGAATAGAATCATTCTGGAGCTTTTGTAAAGGTATAGCAAAGTTCAACAGTATATCAAAAGTACGATTATCATCTTAAAGAAACAGAATGGCGTTTGGATGAGGAGCCACATTGAGTTATGCAGATAATTGCGACAAGGCACGTAACACTTATGATGATATTTACTGTACTAATAAAATTTATGCCAGTGCCGATGCTGACTTAAATAAGAATTATCAGAAGTTACGCCAGCAACTTAATGAAACACAACAAAAGATTCTAAAAAGGGCACAGCTCGCATGGATACGCCATCGGGACGCAAGCTGTACAGATTTACAGCAGAACAGTGTTGATGTGCAATGCCGTCTGACCACAACACAGGAACGCAATCACTGGTTGCTGGAACGTCTACGTGAGTGCCAAACCGTAGGATGTAAAACCACACGTTTAAGTGAATAATCTCTTATCTATGCACATAAAAAAAGCCACATATTGATGTGGCTTTTTTGCATTCACTAATTCTTAGCGCGCACGGTAAGTGATACGACCCTTGGTTAAGTCATAAGGTGTCATTTCAACTTTTACGCTGTCGCCTGTCAAAATACGGATATAGTGTTTACGCATTTTACCAGAAATGTGAGCAATAACTTCGTGACCGTTTTCTAGACGCACACGGAACATCGTATTAGGAAGCGTTTCGGTGACAACGCCTTCGAACTCAATGAGTTCCTCTTTATTGGCCATGGCCTACCTGATGATCAAATTGGAAAGGCGCAAATTATAGTCAATTTATTTAAATTTTACAAGATGAACTGGTAGCAAAGCTTTGGGTAATCATTTAGAAAAAATTGTCAGACAATCAGCGAATTTTTTTAACAAAAGAAGCAGAATAGTGTTGTCAGTTTGGTCAATCAACGTTAATCTAAATTCAGTGTTGTTGTCATAATAAAGTATCTACAGGGAAGGGCACTGTGTGGGTCAGTTAACAGATGCATCGGTTGTATTGCGCTTTGGTTATCAGGCGATTCGTAAAGCTGGATTACCAACTGAAGAGATTCTGACAAAAGCAGGAGTAGCGCTAAATCAAATTGATACCAATGCCAGAACGCCATTAAGTGCGCAAAATGCATTCTGGATTGCGGCACAGGAAGTCAGCAATGATCCTGATATTGGATTGCATTTAGGTGAGCATTTACCGCTCTATCGTGGTCAGGTGATTGAGCATCTATTTATCAGTAGTGAAACTTTTGGAGAGGGCTTGAAACGTGCCTTGGCCTATCAGCGCTTGATCAGTGATGCCTTTGATGCCAAACTGGTGATTCAGGATGGACGCTGTTATTTAAGCAATGGCGAACAGTACTGGTCTGACAATCTGGTCAATCGCCATTTTTCTGAATGTGCGATGTCAGGTATTCTTCGTTTCTTTAAATTCATTACCGAAGGGCAGTTTCAGCCAATCTACATTGACTTCAACTTCAATGAAGGTGCGGATGATGATGAATATTTTCGGGTGTATGGCTGTCCTGTCAGTCTGGGTCAAAAAGAAACCCGCCTTTATTTTGATGATGCTGTGCTTGATTATCCATTATGGCAAGCTGAACCTGAATTGCTGCAACTGCATGAGCAACTTGCGATTGAGAAGTTGCAGGAACTCGCCCGATATGATTTGGTGGGCGAGGTACGCCGTGCCATTGGTTCGACTCTGGAAAGTGGTGAAACCACACTGGAAACTGTTGCGGCACAACTCAATATTACGCCACGCCGTTTGCGTACCCAGTTGAGTGAAGCCAATACCAGCTTTCAGCAGATTCTTTCCGATTATCGCTGTCGTTTGGCGAAGAGGCTGCTGGCGAGCACCAATGAAAGTGTGGAGCGAATCGTTTATTTAACAGGGTTCTCCGAGCCAAGTACGTTCTACCGTGCCTTTAAGCGCTGGACCAATGAAACGCCAGTGGAATACCGTAAACGCAAACAACGCTAGATTTTTTAGAATGACTAAGCCTTATCTTTTATCGATAGGGCTTTCTAT
Organism: Acinetobacter sp.; assembly: GCA_046347365.1. Classification (GTDB taxonomy): domain Bacteria; phylum Pseudomonadota; class Gammaproteobacteria; order Pseudomonadales; family Moraxellaceae; genus Acinetobacter. Next base: position 118,833 of record JAXMGF010000001.1, read on the forward strand.
TCAGGCAGGTTTAACCACTGTGGACCTAGTGGTGGCTGTGGCAAGCCAAACTCTTCAGGATAATAGGCCTGAATAAAGTAAAGTCCGTCAGGTGGGGCGGTAATACCAGCAGCTTTACGGTCCTGTGCAGCGAACATGGTGTCAATATGCTCAATGTTATATAGGCCCTGTCCAATCTCCAGTAAACACCCCATGATATTTCGTACCATGTGGTGTAAGAAACCATCTGCCTGAATATCAAGAACTAAATAACGGCCATGTTGAAATAGACGACAATGCTTTACATGGCGTACAGGCTGGTTTGACTGACAGGCAGCCGCACGGAACGACTCAAAATTATGCGTACCTTCAAACTTGGCTGCTGCTGCAATCATTTTCTCTGCATTTAGCGCCTGATAGATATGCGTAACCTGTTTATGTAGTAACGCGGGGCGGTGAGGGGCGTTATATACAACATAGCGATAACGTCTGGCAAGTCGCCTTGAAACGTGCATGGAAATTTTCATCCATGCACTTGATCCACTGAATTGAAATATCCTTTGGAAGCTGGCTGTTCGCACCCATCAGCCAACCGCGTTCAGGGCGGACTGCCTCAGTGTCAAAATGGGCAACCATATTGGTGGCATGCACGCCTGCATCGGTACGTCCAGCACCATGTAGTAGGACAGGTGCATTGGCAATTTTGCTGAGAACTTTCTCAATGGTTTCCTGAACACTTGCAACGCCTGCCTGTTGGGTTTGCCAGCCACGGTATTGAGTACCACAAAATTCAATACCAATTGCATAACGTTGCATATTTAAACCTCAGTGCTAATGATGATGCCAATGTTCAAAGCGTTGATCATGGGTCGGGTATTTTAAATACATTTGCAATGTTTTTGCATATAAATCGGCATGACTGTGGCAATCATTGATTAAAACCCTGGCAGATTGCATCCATGAGCTGACCGCATAACGCTGGTCAAGTTGGCCAAAAGTAACCTGACTGCTGACAATGATCAGGCACTTTTGATGATATAGATCTTCAAACAAGGCCAAAATCTCATCATTGACAGCGATATTGCCTGTTCCAAAACCTTGCAGCACCAAAAACTGTGGGGGTGCAGCCAGAATGTTTTTGAGTTGTAAGATTAGTTGCTGTTGCGGTATTGGCTGTAGCATGAGGTTAAGCACACACAGTTGTGCAGCCTGTGTAATGTGATGATCCTGTACAATAAACTGATTGGTAGATGTCAGGCATTCTTTGGTAGCAGGGATTCCTGTAAAAGCATCCAGTTCGGTTGTGTGTACTTTCAATGTGGTTTGGGCATGAAAAACCTGTTGGTGGAAAGCAAGATATACACCCTCAGGGAGCTTTAGTACCTGTTCCAGTGCCAAATACAGATTTCCAAGCGCATCGGTAAATTCCCGTGTGTCATTTCCGTCAACATTCAGTAGCGGATACTGGCTTCCTGTAATGATTGCATGGCATGAATCTCCCAGAAAACGGGCAAGTGTTGCCGCAGCATAACTTAGTGTGTCTGTACCATGAATAATCACGAAATATTGGTAATTGTTGTGCTGTAATTGCTGAATCTGTTGTATCAGTTGCAGCCAGTCCACTGCTGTGCATGCACTGCTGTCCTTAATGCTAGGAGCTGCGAAACATTCAACCTGTAAATGAGGGGGGATAATCTTTTCCAGCAAAGGTAAAAAGGCTTGTTCGGGCATTGGTATAAGTGGTTCGCCAATACAGCCAAATGTACCACCCATATAAATCAAAGCGATTTTTTGCATAATCAGAATTTTTGGTATAAAAAAAGCAGTCTATAAGACTGCTTATATTAGACGGATCAAATTCAGGAAGCTATTTTATTGAGTAACTTTTCTGAACGTTGTTGTTGCTCCGCATTTAGAAGCGCTTGGCTGTTCTTTAACAGTTCCCGTGCTGACTCATAGGCACCGAGCTCAATATATTGTTCAGCCAGTTCAAGGTTAAGCTGTGCTTCATCAAGCTGTTGCAGGTCAGGGAAAGATTGAGCCAAAGGATCATTGCCAGTTTTAGGTGCTTGTGGTGCTGGTTCAATAAATGCTGTTGCAGGTTCAGTCTGGATCACTGTCTCTGTAACATCAAAGGTAAACTCAGTTTTTTCAGCCGCAGGTGGCGTCTCTAGTTTATTCTCAGATGGCTCAAAATTAAAATCAAGGCTTGGGGCTGGAATATCTTCTGACTTGGTTTCAGTCTGGTTTGAACCGACTTCCAGACTGGATAGGTCGAAGTTTAATTCTGGCTTGCTCTCTATAGTTTTTGTTTCTTCAACTGCTGGAGAGGTGGTGCTTGGTTCTAAATTGAATGAGAACTCAAGAGGTTGTTGTTCTTTAGTCTCTACAGTTTCAGTTACAGGACTAGGTTCGGCACTTTCTTTCTGTTCGAAAGAGAAGTTGAAATCCAGAGGTTGAACTTCAGGAACTGGTTCAGCAGGTTTTTCCTGTTCAGCGGGTGTGGTGTATTCAGACTGTAAATCATCAAAAGACTGTTTGGCTGGGGTTTGAACCAGTGCATCAAAATCAGCGGTATTGTTCTGAACAGGGCTTGCAGCAGGTGTATGCGGTTGCTGAAAATGACTTGGGCTAAAGTCAATTGTACCAAAGGATTGATCATCAACTACATGATCTTTCTTTTTAGTTTCCGCAGCTTGAATTATGTCAAAAAGTTTTAATGATTTGATGTGATTTAGCAATTGATTATATGCAAGATCATCTTTTTGTGCCAAATGAAGATCAAGTAGGAACAGGTACAGCTCATGCTGGGTATCATCCTGTTTTAAGGCCTGATTGATCTGTGCCTCAACAGTCTGGTAGTTGCCAATTTGAATTTGCTGTTCAAGTTTCTGGCGCAGACTATCTGGAATCGGGCTGGTGGATTGTGGGGCGGCTTCCTGTTCTTCACGTGCCAGTGTTGTACGTGAAACTTTTTTTGTAGCTGCTGTTTTAGCTGTCTTGCTAGCACCTTTTTTGGATGCTGTATTGCCTTGATTGTCACCCCGTTTTTTTAAAACGACTGCAACAACCAGTACAACGACTAGCAGTACAATTATTATAGTTGACATGATCCATACCCCTTGAAGATAGAGCCGCTTTTGTGCAAATTTATGAGAATCTTCCCGTAACCTAGCGTGTTGGCTTTTTAGTTTTCTGTTGCGCTTTCAACTGTTCCTGTAGCTCTGCAAGCCGAGCGTTCAGTAACTGAATTCGATGTTCCTTACCACGTAATGCCAATTCTAACTGTGTTACGTTTCTTTGTAATGTAACGGTTTTTTCGCGTGCTGTCATAACTTTTAATGATAAATCTGCACTGGTTTTTTGTTGTTGTGTGTCTTTTTTCGCACTTCCAGTACTGGAATCTTGATTACTTTCAGCAATCAGGGTCATTTCCGCCTGTTGTAGGCGATATTTTGCTTTTCCTGCTGGCACACCATGCGCTGTTTGGGCTGCCATTTGATTTGTACTTGGGTTTTTGTGGCTTGGGACAGTGCCCAAATTGAAATTTAAATGAGCACCCTGTCTTAACCGATTGGCATTACCCCCAACAAAAGCATGTTCATTCTGCGCCTTGATCTGGTTCATGACTTTGTACACAGGTTGCTGGGTTTGTCCTGCAATTCTCTGTGCAATGCTCCATAGTGACTCATTACGTTGAACTACGTGTTGTTGGGTTTTGTCAGAATTTAGTTTTTTCTGCTCAGGTGCTTTGACTTTTGCCTGCTGAGTTTTGTTAGGTTGTTGAGCTTTTTGTTGAGTTGGTGTTGTTTCCACCTTTTTCATGTCCTGACGAGCAATCGTTTTTTCACTATTGAGATCCGTCGGTGGTGTTTGCGAAGACTCAACGACTTTCGAAGGTGCAGGAGCTTGGGCAACTTGTTCAGCATTGACGTTATTATTTGCTGAGGCTGTTTGTTGTAACGTATTTGGCTGCGCACTTGGTTGTGGTGCAATTGAAATAGCTTCAGCATTTACTGAAGAATCATCATTATTTAAAACAGGAGGAAGTTTATATGGTGCATTCAGCAAAGTTTCTTGTTTTAAACTTTGCTCTTTTGACTCAGATGTATTGGCATTAAATCGAGTACTCACTGGTAAGTTTAATGCGATATCTTTTTCACTCACAATAAACTTAGGTGTAAGCGGTTTTTCGGCAATTGATTTAGCTAAAACAGGATCAACAGATCTACGAATAGGCTGTCGGATATGTTTTAAATGTGATGCGCTACCTTCCTGAATTTTTAAAATAATATTTAATTCAGCTTCAGTCATTGGGCGTGTGGAAGTAATAACAATCGTTCCTTCGCCTTGGCTATTGCGTCTTGTAAAAAAATTTAAACCAGATGGTGGTTGGTGTGCTGCGCCAATCATCATTAAATCTTCAGGCGTAGCTAAACTCACTTCTAGTTTTGAGTTCGTGTCTGCTTGATGAAAACTCATCTCAGCGTAAAGTAATTCCCCAGGCGCAGATTGAACTTGCAATGGATCAAGTGTGATTGCATAAAGATGTTGCGAGGATAATATGGTTAAAATGGCAATTTTTAATTTGTTATAAATAGTCATCTTGATCCATGAAACAGTGATGTTTTAGTCAATTCAAAAGTATACATTACCGTGATGTAAATGAATTGTAAAATCTTCATCTGCAATCATAAGAAAAAAGCCGATCAACTGTGATCGGCTTTTGATTTTCATCTGTTTTTTTGCTTAGGCGTGCTTGTATTCTACCAAGATGCGAAGCATACGGCGTAACGGTTCTGCCGC
>JAXMGF010000010.1:0-46825 GCA_046347365.1 Acinetobacter sp.
AATAAGGCGTTTACTTTAGCGATTGTTGGCTTGGGTAATGTTGGAAAACGACTGGCAGTGATGGCGCAATTATTGGGCTGGAATGTGATTGGCTATGACCCTTATGTGCAACTCGCTGGCATTGAAAATGTATCCTTGCAGGAGCTGTTAAAACAGGCTGATGCCATCTCGATTCATGTACCTTTAACCACATCTGGTGATTATCCAACACTGCATTTATTTGATGAAGCTGCACTGGCTGAAATGAAATCTTCGGCTATTTTGATAAATAGCGCACGTGGTCCAGTGATTCAACAATCAGCACTGATGGCAGATATTGAAAAGACCAAACGTCAGGTTGTGCTGGATGTGTTTGAGTTTGAACCTGAAATTCCTCAAGAGCTTTTAGAAAGATTGGCTTTGGCAACGCCGCATATTGCGGGCTATAGTCTGGAGGGTAAAGCCAGAGGCACACACATGATTTATGAGGCCTTTTGTCATACATTTGGCTATCAACCATCAAAACGGTTTGAGAGTCAGTTACCAACTGTTGAACAGTATTTCGGGCAGCAGGATTTAAAAGCCTCATTAAAGCAACATTTGGTCCAGATTTATAATATTGCTGAAGATGATCAGCAGCTTCGTGCCTGTGTTCAGGCAGGGAGAGTAGAGCAGAAAGCTTTTGATTTACTCCGTAAAAATTACCCTTTGCGCCGTGAATGGGCTGCACATGGAGGGCCAAAGGCATGAGTCAGGCTATGAAAACTTATCAACCCACCTGTTCTATTGAAGCCCTAAAAGCGCGTGCGGAGATGTACCAGAAAATTCGCCAGTTCTTTGCTGAGCGCAATGTGCTGGAGGTAGAAACACCTATTTTATCTCAGGCAGGTGTAACCGATGTTCATTTGGCTTCTGTACAGGTGCAGCGTCATATACATGGAAAATTAAATATCCAATATTTGCAGACCTCGCCAGAATTTCCCATGAAGCGATTGCTGGCCAGTGGCAGTGGGGCGATCTACCAAATCTGTAAAGTCTTTCGTGATGATGAGCATGGACGTAAACACAACAGTGAATTTACCATGCTGGAATGGTATCGACCTGGACTGGATTTAAAGGCGTTGATGCATGAAACCGCAGACCTGCTGGAAACTTGTTTGGCACATCGTTTTGGTGAAATTCGCCCCATGATTCTCAGTTATAAACATGCGTTTCAGGATCGTCTGGATATTAATCCCTTGCAGGCAACACTGAAGCAACTCAAAGACACAGCTCATCGGGTTGGACTTAACCTTGACTTGGGAGATGATCGTTTAGGCTATATGGATCTGTTGTTTTCCCATTTTGTTGAGCCGAGTCTGGGTTTTGATGCTCCCGTTTTCTTGACTGATTTTCCATCTGAGATGGCATCGTTGGCAAAAGTTAAACAGGATGAGGATGGAGAGCAGGTCGCAGCGCGTTTCGAGGTTTATATCGAGGGACTTGAACTGGCCAATGCCTATGATGAACTTCTGGATGCGGATGTACTGGCTTCCCGTTTTGAAGCGGATAATACAGAACGTGCCAAGCAGGGATTACCTGTGATTCCGACAGATCAGCATTTACTGGCAGCCTTGCCCAATATGCCTGAATGTTCAGGGATTGCGCTCGGTATAGACCGTTTATTGATGGTGGCAATGAATCAGGTCAAGATTGATCAGGTCATCGCATTTCCAGCTGAAATTGCTTAACGATTGATGTATCAAATACTTTTATGCAATTATCTGACGAAATGAGGTGCAGTGAAGAAAAGCCCCAAACATGGGGCTAGTCCTGAAAATTGACTAAAACGGTAATCTGGTCAACTGGTTGAGAAAATGCGGAATCACCCGTGGTTCCAGCAGAATGGTGACCACCACGCCATATGCCGCTCCCCAGAGATGGGCACTGTGGTTAATGTTGCTGTTACCACGTTTACCCGACCAGATGCTGTAAGCAACATATAAAACTGCAAAGATAATGGCAGGCACAGGAATAAAAAAGACAAAAATCAGGTTCCAGGGTTGAAATAAAATATAGGCAAACAAGACCGCTGAAACTGCGCCAGAAGCTCCTAAACTTGCCCAGTGCACATCATGACGGTGCTTTAGGTAGCTGGGTAAGATCGCAACAATCAGTCCACCCAGATAAAACAACACGAAACCCATGTCATAAAAGAATTGGCGATAAAAGCTTTCGATAATATTGCCAAAGAAAAACAGCGTGATCATATTAAACAGTAAATGAGCGCCATCGGCATGGATAAAACCATGAGTGATGAAACGATCATATTGTCCACGTTGCATGGCAGGCGGCCAGAAAATCAGGCGGTTCATGACCTTCTGATTGGAAAATGCCAGTAAGGAAATGGCAACGGTGATAATGATGAGTGTCACAGTGTGACTAAAGGGTAGATGTAACATAAAAATTTTAGATTGATCAGTGTCTAGGCAATAATGCCATTAAAAAGTGAATAAACAATCATCTGGCATATAATTCCTACAAAAATGGTTGATTTTTTTTAAATCCCCTCCATCTTCGGTTAATATAACGACATCAGCTTGAGGATTATTGTTATGTCGACTGAGAACACCAACACTGCTGTCGCAGAAGAAATTCCAAACCTTTTGATTACTCCCTCTGCACAAGAGTATTTAAGTGATTTATTAACAAAGCAAAATACTCCAGGAATTGGCGTTCGAGTTTTTGTAGAACATCCAGGTACACCACGTGCCGAATGTTGTATGGCTTATAGTGCACCTGAAGAAGTGGTGCCAACTGACTATAAGCAGGATTATCCAGACTTTCCAGCTTATATCGATGCGCCATCTATTCCATATTTGCTTGATGCCGTGATTGACTACAACAAAGACCGTTTTGGTGGACAATTAACTTTCCGCGCGCCTAACTCGAAAGTACCTCGTGTAGGGCCAGATGCGTCAATTGAAGAAAGAATCACTTATGTGCTGCAATCCGAGATTAATCCAGGATTGGAAGGGCATGGCGGTAACTGTAGCTTGGTTGAAGTACAGAATGATCCTGAACATGGTTTAACTGCTGTATTAAAATTTGGTGGCGGTTGTCAGGGGTGTTCAGCGATTGATGTAACGTTAAAGCAGGGTGTGGAAACCACCTTGAGACAGCATGTTCCTGAGTTGCAGCGTGTGGTTGACCAAACTGACCATACTCAGGCTGAGGGTGCATATTTTAAGTAATAAAGCTGGAAATGCCCTCTATTGAGAAAGCCCTTGCGAGGGCTTTTTTTAATGTCGAAAGAAAAAAATCCAATATTTTTCCCAGATGGATAACAAACTGAGGTGCTTCCACATCACGCAATATGGAAGCGCTCACCGCGCATCATGCGCCTTGTTCTGCCAGAATTTCAGAAACCTGTTCTGAATAATAGAATTTTTCCAAATAGGTGCGGGCACGCTGTCTTAAATAACCTGTTTGAATCACTTGCTGTAACACAAGTGCCAGTAAATCACTCAATTCATTTTCAATCAGGGTTTCCTCAATATTCAGATCGCGGAGTAATAAATCAAATGTGCGTTCCTGATTACGTGCATACCATGCATAGGTCCCATCATGAACCTGCTGTTTTAAATAATCTGTTTGACGGATATGATCCCAGATTTCATGCCCCATTCCCACAGTTTGGGGTAGGTCTTGTACCTCAACATAGTTGCGTAAGACCGATAAAGGCATCACTTTAATGCTATGCCAAATATTCGCCTGAAAATGGTAAAGTTTGTCTTCATTAAAGTGCTGGTTTAACACTCGTTCACTCATCTGGCTGATCTTTAATATATTCTTTTGTAAATAGTGTCCAATGGTGTCATTCAGGTTGGAATCGGTCACCGTTTCCAAAACCGATTTTCCCATTTTCATAAAATGCCCAACGCCAGGGACACGTTTGGACATCACCGAATTTTCTAAATAGTCCTGAATGGAATGTTGAATCAACTGGGTAATCAGGGCGGAAAAAGCAGGATTATTGACAATAGTTTTAATCAGGCGTTGGCGATGTCCACTTTTACTTGCCACATATTGCGCAATTGAATCGATGGTTAAAACGGGAATCACCTCCTCAATCTTGGTTTGCTCATTACGTGGATGAATCAGGGCAAAGCGGATATGTTCTGCAATTTGTTCAATCAGAAATGAACTGGCAGGTGTGTTCAGGATTTGTTTCTCAATCAGCTTAAAGATTTGTTCAAATGACCAGATATGCTGGAGTTGCTGTAAGCGCAACCAATGATAGAACTGTTTAAACTCATGTTGAACGGTTTCAGCCTGTGCAAATTCATGATCTAAAAATCAAGTTGTGCATCAATCAGTTGTTCTATCATTGGATGTTTAGACATGCGATTTTATAACTTTAAGTTTATGGAGTTGGCGCAGTTACAGGTTTTTGTGACTGAATTTTTTGCTCAGAAATGTAAATATTGCTGAACCACCAATTGGTCTGCCTCCAGAATAGGCATATGGCCCACATTATCCAGAATGACAGGTGTCTGGGCATTTTTTAGCAGTGATTTTAACTCAGGTGCAACTTTCAACATTGATAATTTATCCTGCTTACCCCATAAAATCAGTGTGGGTGCATCAATTGATCTTGCCAATAAAGCAAATGAATCTGGCGTATACAACTTATTGAGTGCAATCAACTGATCTACCATTTTCTGGGTTTGCTCAACCTGACCAATCACTGTTTTTTCCTGCGCCTGAGCAATTTCTTTTGGAATAAATGGTGGGCTGAACATGGCCTGTTGCATTAAAAAGTTAAAATCGCCTTTTTGCTGACAATCATATTTTTAATATGGTTTGGGTCTTTTAAATATGGCGTGGTTGCAGCTTTATATACCCCCGCCGCATCAACCAAAAATAAACTTTTGGTTTCAAATGGATATTGACCTGCATAGAGCATGGCAATCGAACCCCCAAGGGAGTGCCCTGCAATATGGGCTGGCCCCGTCAGGTTTGCCGCCTCAACAAAACGCCGTAACTTTTCAGTGACGTTTGGAACGGCATAATCAAAATCTTTAGAACCTGTGTTTCACCACTGGCTGGCAAGTCTGGAATGATCACATGGTAGTTGGCGGTTAAGGCGCGTGCCACACGGTTCCAGTTGTCACGACTACCTGCCAAGCCATGAATTAAAATCACGATCGGTTTTCCAGCTTGACCACCCTCACTATATGACCATGTGATATCACCGACTTTTAAGGTTTTGCTCTGTAAACCTGCCCATGCACGTTCCTGTTGCAGCACATTCTGGAAGCTCATCTCTATTTCGGCTGCCTGTGTTGAGCTGATTGCGACTGTCCCCAGGCTGCATGAAAGTAAAGCTGCTGTTAAGGTTTTGCGAAAAGAGGTGGTAAAAAGGTGTTTCATCATTGTTCTATCCTTGATCTATGTGTAAACGTATTGATTATTGGGGAAGATGTGAGGTGAGTCATTTGCATAATTTACAGATGCATGGAAATTCTTGCCAATGAAAATTACTATATTTAGCCTGTACACGACAAATTTCACAGAACCCTTATCCTATCAGGCTTCTGCTTTCTTAAAATTGCCAGAATTTCCTTAAACTCTGCTTTTTTCCCAAAACCAATTAAACGCTGAATCGCCATTTGAACATAGTCCAAACCGTAGCGAAATAAACTTACTGAAAGTCGTCCATGCTTCTTTATTTTTATCGCTTTTTTTCGATCATGTTGCCATTCACCTGTTAAATAGCACCGAAACCGATCGCTAGCACTGCTATCAATTTCTTGACTCGTCTAGGGTTTGTTAAACGAGTATTTTCAAGATTGAATCCACGTCCTTTGAGACAACTAAATAAGGTTTCGATTTCCCAACGTAATGCATAATCACGAATAGCAGAAGCATTAAACATAGGAGAAACAACAAGTAAAAGTTCTCCATCTTCTAATCGTAGCGCACTAATATACAGTTTCACTCGACTAACCCAAATACGTCGTTTACGACATTCAGTTTGACCCACTTGAAGATGGCGAAATAAATCACTAATTTTATGATTCTTGGCTAAGTGATTGGTCACAATGAAGTTTTTTTAACACGTATACAGAAGTTAATGTCATTTTCAATTCACCATGTAAAACCATTTCTCACCGATAAATTCTCTGTCTGCGAACACATTCACAATACGGTCTTTACCAAAAATGGATAAAGCGTTGAATCAAAGCAATACGCTCTTGTATCTGAATTTCCACGTTTATTGAGCAATGTCCAAACAATAGGTATCGCTATTCCACGATAGACGATGGCTAACATCAAGATATTGATATCTCGTTTTCCCCATTTCCAGTTGGTTCTATCTAAAGTTAATTGGACTTTATCGAATGAAAATATATTGAAAATTAACTGAGAAATTTGACGATAATCGAAATACTGATCTGCAAAGAAGCGTTGTATACGTCGATAAAATGATTGTGGTAAGCACTTGATGGGTAAGGCTTTAGATGCAGAAGAAAGATTACATGTCTGTTTTACAATTAATGCAAGCATAATCAGTGTAAAACATTTTACATGTGACTTGTTCCACTTTAGATATTTGTTTAAGATGAGATGTAACTCATTGAAATGTGTCATCATATTCGTCGTCAGAAAACAAGTATTATGCCATTATTTCAATGAGTTATCTTTTTGTCGTACAGAGTTATTTTAGAAATTTTTGCCATGCCAAACTGGATTCTGGTCAGACAGTTTTTTATTTTTGTCAGTGACATTCCAACTATGTCACATTAAACTCTTTTTTCATGTCAATCAGATGATTTCAAACATGCTCACCGCCAAAGAAGCTCTGGAACGTTTAAAAGCTGGTAATGCCCGTTTTGTAAAGGGAGAGGCAACTCAGCAGAAGTTACTCACCCATCAGAACGTGCCGAAATGGCAAGCGAACAAAATCCTTTTGCCATTGTTTTAGGATGTTCAGACTCTCGTGTGCCTGCGGAAATGGTGTTTGATCAGGGTTTGGGTGACTTATTTGTGATTCGTGTTGCAGGTAATATTGTTGCGCCTTCACAGGTCGGCAGTGTTGAGTTCGCCGCTGAGCGATATGACTGTGCAGTGGTGGTGGTACTGGGACATAGTCATTGTGGCGCGATTCAGGCCACCATTGATACCTTGATGCATCCAGAGCAGCCGCCATCGTCAAATCTGATGTCGATTGTGAATCGGGTTCGTCCCTCGGTTGAAATCCTGATGCAGACCGAACTGAAAGATGATTTGAAAAAATTGTCTGCGCATGCGGTTCGTTCCAATGTATTTGCATCGGTGAATCAATTGCGTCACGGTTCTGCCGTGCTGGAGCATTTGATTGAAAAAGGTAAAATGATTGTAGTAGGCGCAGAATATTCACTGGAAACTGGAGAAGTGACGTTCTTTGATTTTTGATTTGGGCAGGGGCGGAATTGAATTCGCCCTGAATTAACTGAAATTATTTACTATAAAGCCCCTTTAATATACGGATACGCCAGATTCAACATGATCGGCTGTGCTCTGGCATTCGGGTGAATCTGGTCATTCTGAATCAAAGTTTTATTGCCTGCCACACCATCTAAAAAGAAAGGTAGTAATTTCACCTTATACTGCTGGCTTACAATTTTATAATTATTCTCAAAAGCCTTGCTGTACGCAGTTCCATAATTTGGTGGTATTTTCATACCAAACAGTAAAACGGTGGCTTTCTGCTTTTGACTCAGTTGTACCAATTGGGCTAAGTTTTTCTGAATCATCTGGGGTGGTTGTCCACGCAATCCATCATTGCCGCCAAGTTCAATCACCACCACTTCAGGATTATAGGTTTGTAACAATTTTGGCAGTCGTGCCAATGCGCCACTAGTGGTTTCCCCACTGACACTTGCATTGACCACCCTGTGCTGTTTCGGATACTGTTGGTCTAAACGTTGTTGTAACAGGTTCACCCAGCCTTGTTTGGCCTCTATGCCATAACCTGCACTCAGGCTATCACCCACAATTAAAATGGTCTTGGCTGAAACCAGTGTTGGCATCACACAAAGGGTCATGATTGCAACTGTTTTAGAAACTGAACTGATAACTTTAGAGTTTTGCATCGCACTTCAAATTTGTCCTAAAGGATACGTGACATCATGCCACAACCAATTATTTCTGCCCGAAAAGTTACACAAAATATTCAGATTCACCAGCAAAGCTTAACCATTTTAAAAGACATTGATTTGGACATTTACCAGGGTGAACAGATCGCAATTACGGGACGTTCTGGTTCAGGGAAATCGACTTTACTGGGTATTTTGGCAACGCTGGATCGACCAAGTTCAGGCGAATTGGAAGTCTGTGGGCAAGCGGTTCATACCTTAACAGAAGAACAACGTGCGCAAGTACGACTGGAAAATATTGGCTTTGTATTTCAGGCATTCCAGCTTTTACCACAACTGAGTGCGCTGGAAAATGTGATGTTGCCGTTGCGTTTGCAACCTGATTTTAACTTTAGACAGGCTGAGCAAAAAGCGCTGGCATGGCTGGAACGAGTTGGGCTGGTTCGTCAGGCACAGCAAACCCCAAAAGTCTTGTCAGGCGGCGAGCAGCAACGTGTGGCGATTGCCCGTGCGCTGATTGCCGAACCGAAGATCATTTTTGCCGATGAACCAACAGGCAATCTGGATGGGCAGACGGCAGAAGAAGTTGAGCAACTGCTATTTGCTTTAAATAAAGAATTGGGTACAACTTTGGTGCTGGTGACGCATGACCAGAATCTGGCGGCTTTGTGCCAGCGTCATGTCATACTGGTTGATGGGCAGATTCAGGAAATTGTAAAGCTTGAGGAGGGAAGATGAACTCAATTCTCAAGCCTTTATTGCTGCAAAGTTTTCGTACAGGTGGGTTGTATTTACTGATTATTGCCCTGTCTTTGGCGATTAGTGCCACTACCGCATTAAAATTTAGTAATAGTCAGGTCCAGAATGCGGTGGCATTGCAGGCTGCGGAAATGCTGGGTGCTGATCTGGTCATGTCGGATAATAATCCAATTCAGACTAAATGGTTACAACAGGCGCAAAAGCTGAATTTACAGCAAGCACCTGTGACGGTATTTGGCTCAATGGCGCATACCCAAGACCAGTTTGTGATGGTCAATGTCAAGGCGGTGGATGAGCATTTTCCATTGCGTGGCAAACTGGACATTCAGCCTAAAGCAAAATCCATTCAACAAGGTCAGGTGTGGCTAAGTCCGCGAGCGATGGATTTATTGCATAGCAAACTGGGCGATCAGGTTGCGATTGCCGATGGTCAATTTACCGTGACAGGTGTGATTGAACATGACTCCAATCAGGAGCTAGGATTTTCAGGTTTTTCACCGACAGTGATGATTCATCAGGCAGATATTGCCAAAACCAATGCGGTTCAGGTCGGTAGCCGTATTGAATATCGTCTGCTGATGGCAGGTTCGCCCGAGCAAGTGAAAGCCTTTAAAAAAATCTTTAAGCAGCAAAAAAATCAATTGCATTCTGAACAGCAGCAACACCAGCAGTTGGAGGATAATGAGCAAAGTTCGCTTAAACTTCGTGATGCCAATCAATCCAATACCCGTTTGATGAAGCCGATTGAAAATCTGGATACATTCCTGCAACTTGCCAATTTATTGACCATTTTGCTGTGTGGCATTGCCATCGCATTGACCAGCCAGCGTTATGTACAGCAAAATCAGGACCATATTGCCTTGATGCGTTGTTTGGGGGCGAGTAAGCGTCAGATTCTATTTGCCTATATTGCCTTGCTTGGTATTGTCAGTCTGTTGTCGATTGCTTTAGGCAGTTTAATTGGTATTGGGCTAGGCTATGGCTTATTGCAGTTGATGCTGCAACTGATTCCACAACTGCAACTGAGTTTTGCTGTAACCGATCTATTGCTGGCGTTGCCTGTGGCAATTTTTACCAGTGTGATGGTGCTGATTGGTTTTATCCTGCCAAGTATCTGGGAATTGCTGAATACACCACCTATTCGGGTGATCCGCCAGCAGGAGCGTTCGCGTAAATCTTATTTTGCCATGTTTACAGTGGGCGTGATGAGTTTGATCATTTTTAGCTTGGTATTGAGCGATAACCTCACTTTAAGCCTATTGGTCTTGGCTGCAATTTTAATCCTGTGTGCCGTGCTTTATACCCTGATTTGGCTGCTACTCAAAGCCATTAAACAACTGAAACATCCAATTTCGGCTTATGTACGGATTCCACATCAGACTGCCTTGCAAGTCACTGCGCTGGCTTTAGGCTTAAGTTTAATTACGGTACTCAGTGTGCTGAGAACCGATTTATTACAGCGTTGGCAACAACAATTGCCTGAGGGTACACCGAATCAGTTTGTGTATGGTTTGCCGCCTTTTGATATGCCGCAGTTCAAGCAGCAACTTGAGCAGAATCACTGGCAATCTACACCGTTGTATCCTAATATTCGGGGACGTTTAATTGCAAAAAATGGGCAGGCCTTTGCGCCTGAGTTGGTCAAGCAAAATAATTCATTGCGCCGTGAACTGAATCTGACGCAGGCAGCAGAATATCCTAAAGATAATGTGATTACGGAGGGCAATCCGAAATTTAGCCAAGTCGGGCAGGTATCAGTAGAAGCCAAACTGGCCAATGAATTGGGCATTAAAGTCGGTGATCGTCTTGATTTTAGCTTGCCAGAGGGAACTTTACAGGCAACCGTGATCAACTTGCGTTCAGTGGAGTGGGGAAAGTTTTAGCCTCAAACTTTTTCTTTATCTTTTCACCGCAAAGCATGGATGAAAATGCAGGCAGCTATCTGGGCAGTTTACACCGCCAGCAGATCAGCCAAAAATGGTGCAGCTGATTCAGCAATTTTCCAATACCGTATTTATTGATGTGGGGCGGATTCTGGATGAAGTCAAGCGTCTGGTGGATGTACTGGTGCAGATCATTACCGTATTGGCATTATTGGTGGGGCTGTCTGGTGTATTGGTGTTGATTGCTTGCCTGAATGTGCTGATGGATGAACGCCGTAAGGAAGTGGCGTTATTACGATCTTTTGGCAGTGGTAAAAACAGGCTAAAACAGATGTTAAGTCTGGAAATTGGTTTTATTGGCTTGCTGTCGGGCTTGGTGGCCTGTTTATTTGCCGAGGTGATCAGTGCGATTGCCAGTTATAAAATGCAAATGGTGATTCAGTGGCATCCTGCGATTTGGCTGATTTTACCGTTAAGCATGATGCTGATTTGTATGTTGATTGGTCGTTATCGCCTCAGTTATTTATGCGATATTCCACCGTTGCAGAGTTTAAGGGAAATGAATCAGTCTTGAAGCTGATACATTGTTAATTAAGAGTCTACTCATGACGGTTCATCAGATAAGCGAGGACGACTAACACCTAATATTTCAGCAGCTTCTTCTTGCTTGAAATGATTTTCTTGTACTCAATCAGCAACGACTCTGGTTAAAGCTAATTTTGCATTGGCTAAAGCATCTGCTTCTTTTTTTAAATTTCCAGCATCTTCTAAGCCTAAATCTGCAAAAATATTGTCTGTTGGTTGAGTGATATGACGAATTTGTGTATCAATCTTGCTCATATTGTTTCTTCAATATTGAGGTGTTAGCTAAGTTGATTCTGCCTTAAAATCTCATTCCATAATGGATCAAGCCCTGTACTTAATTCTGTGCAATAGAAATAAAAAGCAGCGAGTAATACAGTACCTATAATTAAAGCACCGATCTGAATCAAAGCAGGTTTTTGTATTTTTTCTCCCAGATACCATGCACCTGCCAATAAAGCACCCATCATCATGCCACCAATATGTGCCGCATTATTGATGCCTGCCACGGTGAAACCAAACACAAGGTTAATTGCCATTACCATCAATAATGATTTCTTGTCCAGCCAAAAACGTTGCTGAGGCAAAGGTGGAAACAATGAAATAACAGTGAGTGCTGCGCCCAATCCCATCACTGCACCAGACGCACCTGCGCTGATATGGGGGAAGAGGGACGATTGTAGTCCCGCAAGGCGATCAAAATGTTGTAATAATTCATAGCCATCACGAATAGTCAGATAGCTGGAAAGTACACTGCCCATCAAACCAGCCAGCACATACATTCCGATATAATACAACCGACCAAACAACTGTTCTGCCACACTGCCAAAAATATACAGTGCCCACATATTCAGCATCAGGTGAATCAAGCCAAAATGAAAAAACATGCTGGTAAATAAACGTTCAGGCTGTCCCATAAAAGTGAGTGGGGTAAAATCTGCGCCCCAGGCAATTGCATCTACAGGCGCTGGGTCGGTAATATTCACACCTGAAACAATTTGCCAGCCAAATAATCCGACATTGACTGCGATCAGTAGCGCAGTAAACCACCATGTTTGTATCTGTAACTTTTGATTATTGATTTGTGGTGGTGTCATTTCAGTCATAGGTTTAAGCAAGTGGTTGATGTAAAAATAGCTTAGCATGAATATATCCTGCAAAATATCAATGGTTTTTACGCAGTTTGTTGATATTTTGCAGAACAGATGCCCCAGGAGTGATGCAGTTTAATGAAAGCCTTTTTAGCGCGCGCGCTCATGTTGATGATTGGTTTGGTATTGCTCATCCAGCTCTGGATTTTTAGCAGTCTGGTGTGGTGGCGTACTCATCCTGTTGAAACCACCATGTTTATGCGTTGGGATTATCTGACTGACTTTAAACCAATCAAGCAGCAATGGCGTGATTATGATGACATTAGTGATAATTTTAAGCATGCGATTCTAGCGGCTGAGGATGCCAAGTTTATCCATCATCATGGCTTTGACCTTGAGGGTATTCAGGATGCTTTGGAACGAAACAATGAAAAGGGCAAAATTGTAGCGGGTGGTTCCACCATTTCGCAGCAACTGTCAAAAAATCTGTTCCTCTATAATAAGCGTTCGTTTATTCGAAAAGGACAGGAAGTTGTTGCGACCTGGATGATGGAGCGAATGTGGTCAAAACGCCGTATTCTTGAAGTGTATATGAACTCGGTAGAGTTTGGACAAAATATCTATGGGGTTGAGGCGGCAGCACAGTTTTATTATGGTAAAAGTTCAAAAAGCCTGACCCGTGAACAGGCTGCTTTTCTTGCTGCATTATTACCTAACCCAAAATATTATCAGGATCATAGGGATGACCGAAAACTTCAGTACCGTAAAAGAAGCATCCTGAAATATATGAATGCAACCCAGATTCCAGAGTAAGCCCATCTTAAAGTGTGATGAAGTGAAAAAAGCCCAATATTTTTGGGTTTTTTTACCAAATTGAAATAATTTTGCAGCATACTTAAACCATGTCTTGATCAATGATAAATCAACAAGGTTTGGTATGAATACGGCAGTGGCTACAACGACCCCAATAGAATACAGCTATAATGACCGCTATATTAATCGTGAACTTTCGATTCTCGATTTCCATCTGCGCGTTTTGGAACAGGCAGTCGATCCACTTCATCCATTATTGGAGCGGATGAACTTCCTGCTGATTTTTTCACGCAACCTTGATGAGTTCTTTGAAATCCGTGTTGCGGGGATGATGGAACAACTGACGCTGGGCAATGAGAGCCGTAGCCCAGATGGTCTAACCCCTAAACAAGTGCTTGAACAGATTTCTAAAACGGCACATGCGGCTATTGAGCGTCAATATCGTATCCTGAATGAAGAAATTCTACCGAAGCTGCGTGAGGAAGATATCTGTTTCCTGCGCCGTGGTGAACTGACACCTGCACAATCGGCATGGATTAAAAAATATTTTCAGGAACAGGTCGCACCTGTTTTAACACCAATCAGCCTTGATCCTGCGCACCCATTTCCTCGTTTAGTCAATAAAAGCCTGAACTTTATTGTGACGCTGGAAGGTAAAGATGCTTTTGGTCGTCAGATTGACTTGGCGGTTGTGCCTGCACCACGTTCTTTACCGCGTGTGGTGCGTTTACCTGATGAATTGACAGGTGGTAAAGAGCATCATGTGATGTTGTCCGCAATCATCCATGAGCATGTGTCTGACCTGTTCCCTGGCATGACTGCAACGGGATGTTACCAATTCCGCGTCACCCGTAATGCAGACTTGGCATTAAACGAAGATGTCGAAGATCTAGCAAAAGCCTTAAAAGGCGAATTAAGTTCACGCCGTTTTGGTCGTGCGGTACGTCTGGAAGTCACGCATAACTGTCCAAAACATATTTATGAATATTTGCTGGATGAGTTTGATCTGAATGAAGAACAACTGTATCGAGTCGATGGCCCAGTCAATCTAGCACGGTTGCTTTCCAACTTTAAACGTCCGCATTTGCGTTATGACTCACATACCCCTGTGATTCCCAAAGTCTTTAAGAAGACTGAAAGTATTTTCTCTGCCATGCAGAAACAGGACATCTTGCTACATCATCCGTTTGAATCATTTGCACCTGTGATTCAACTGTTACGTGAAGCTGCGCGTGATCCACAAGTATTGGCAATTAAACAAACGCTGTATCGTAGTGGTGCAGATTCGGAAATTGTACAGGTTTTGGCAGAAGCAGCGCGTAATGGTAAAGAGGTGACGGCTGTCATTGAGTTGCGTGCCCGTTTCGATGAAGAATCCAATATTGAAGTGGCCAATGTGCTGCAAGAGGCAGGGGCTGTCGTGGTTTACGGCATTGTCGGTTATAAAACCCATGCCAAAATGATCCTTGTTGTACGCCGTGAAAACAATAAACTGGTGCGTTATGTACATTTGGGAACAGGGAACTACCATGCCACCAATGCGCGTATTTATACCGATTATGGTTTGATGACCACAGATAAAGACATTTGCGAAGATGTACACCGTATCTTTCAGGAACTCACGGGAATGGGCAAAATGGCGAAGCCGAAAAAGCTTCTCCATGCACCCTTTACCTTGCATGCACAATTGATCAATTACATTGATGAAGAAATTGCCAATGCTAAGGCGGGTAAGCCAGCGCAAATTATTGTCAAGGTCAATGCCCTAACCGAAGTACAACTGATCAATAAACTGTATGAAGCCTCTCAGGCTGGTGTGCAGATTGACCTAATTATTCGCTCAATCTGTTGTCTACGTCCAGGCTTGCCAAATCTGTCTGAAAATATCCGTGTCCGTTCGATTGTTGGCCGTTTTCTTGAACATACCCGTGTTTATTACTTTAGCAACAATGGCAATCCACGTATTTATTGCTCAAGTGCAGACTGGATGGATCGCAACCTGTTTAATCGTGTTGAGGCATGTTTCCCAATTGAAGACCCAGCATCGAAAAAACGGATTTATCAACTTGGGTTACTTAATTATCTCAAGGATAATCAACAGGCATGGTTGTTACAGGGTAATGGTGTGTGGGAACGAGCCAAACCTGCCGCTGGTGAAGAGCCCCATAATGCACAGCAGATTTTGCTGGATGCAATTAAATAATGGATCGTGTTATTCCAGCATACCAGTTTGGTGTGCTGGAATATTGATTCTGCAATTAAACAGGCAAGCAGGCCTTTAAACAGGTTCTTCCAGCCTCGGATTGAAGCGTAAGATGTCCACCCAGCCGTTCCAGACGTGTTTGCATACTTCTTAGCCCAACACTCATTCCTGCATTTTTAACAGCTTCTACATCAAAGCCAATACCATTGTCTTCAATGTCCAGTACCAGTTGCCCATTGGAGAAAAACAGGGTGCATTTTACCGATGTTGCCTGACTATGTTTCAGGATATTGGTCAGGGCTTCTTCTGCGACTCGAAGCAATGTTAAACACACCAGCGGAGTTGGCTGTTTTTGCCATGATTCAGGAAAAGACCATTTTGTTGTGATGTCCAGCTCATCAAACAGTTGAGTGAAACGATGCCTTAAAGGCGCTCCCCATAAAATGGGTGTGTCAGGCACTTTGGCACCTGTACTTGAACCACTGTCAATCACCTGCCGCAAGTCGTCCCTTAGTATTTTGAGCATGGATAAAAACTGTTGATTGCTGAGATTGGCTTGGCTTTGATCGACTGTGACCATTGATCGGACGAGGGAACCCCCCAAACCGTCATGTAAATCATGGGCAAGCTGTAAACGTTCCTGTAGTTTTGCGTTGTCCAGTTCAAGTTGATGCTGGGTATTGAGAGAAAGTGTTAGTTCATTTTTGGCTTCAAGAATGTTTTGTTTGAGGGTGTGGTTAAAGTTTTCAATTGCTCTTAAATTTTTGGCTAAACGTAACGCTAAAATAATTGCAATTAATAAGCTTGTTAAGGGTGCTGTATAAGGCATCCATAAAAAGCTATTATTGGATTGCATGATCTGGAATGTATCATGAATACACACAATGATAAAAAACAAAAATACTGCTGCCAGTAAATAGGCTTCCAATAATTTGGAAAAATAGGCAATCCATTGATAACTGATAAAATTTATTAATAAAACCAGTAGGCCAAGGAAAAAAGTACCCGAGATAAAATTGTATAGCGCGGTATCAGGTAACAGTATGGCCATGCCAATCGCAATGAATAGCATCAACAATAAAATTTTCTAAACGTGGAAATTTGCGTTGTGCCAAGCACCATGCGTAAAAACAGGAAAATAAGCTATAAGCAAAAAAACACACGATACTGATACGAGCGATTTGTAATGTGGTTAAACCAAAAAGGTGCTTCAAGCATAATGGTATTAAACATCACCATGCTCCACACATGAGCGTTGCTAAAGATAAAAAACCAGCCAAAAATCGATCTTCCCGATGAAAAATCCATACCAGGAAAGCAATTACACCTAAAGTGAGTGACGTGATTAAATTTAAAAACACCAACACACGTTGTTGATTCCAAAACATCTGAAATTACGGTCTGACTTGATCAGCATTGCCCGCACTAGGACCTGACCAGACCCGAATTTTGAGTTTACACCTACTACACATTACCCAGAGAATATTTTCGCCCTGTTTTAGGCTGGATACGGGTAAATTCCAGTAGCGTGGCATATTCCAGCTACGGGAAAGCAGTTCAACCAAAGACTGATCTTGCCATAACAAGTCATCATTAATGAAAACCTGACCAGTCATATTGATATAGCTAATCACAATGGTGATTGGGGTTTTTGTTGTGGTTGGACACTGATAATCCCACAGGATTTTATACTGTGTACTGCCCGTATAGTAGAATTTACGCTTATCCCATTGATCGGGCAATTTTACATTTTGCCAACCTGTTTCGGGACGTTGAATACCATCTTGCCCAGTGGCTTTTGCCATTTGGATCGACTGAATGTTTGCGGTGCAATTGACTTGCTCAGATGTGGAAGATTTTGCAAGGGAAGTTGCGCCAGAATAGCGAACCAGCATAAGCATAGATATTTTATAAATACCCAGTGAACGTGCGGTATTGATAGCTTTGGATCTGCTGCTGACCGAAAGTTTTCGGTAAATATGTTTGATATGGCATTCGATTGTATATTTTGATAAATGAAGAAAATCAGCGATTTCTCGGTTGGTCATTCCCACAGGCAACCCGGTTGTGAAATTTCAAATTCCCGAGTTGAGGGTAAATTATTTTGTTCTGCCACCGCCACATCTTTTACTTTTTGTTCAAATGTCATTTTTGACAAAATTTGTTGGGCAATAAATGGGTCAATGGGTGCTCCACCACGTAATATACTACGAATTGATAACATGATTTCGAAATCATCCCGTTCTTTTAAAAGATAACCCGTTGCACCTGCCTGTATCGCTTTTAAAATGGTTTCCTGCGTACTCCATGCCGAGATGACCAAAACAGGTGAGACCTCATCGGTGCAATATTAAATTTTCTATAAAATCAATACCATTGCCATCGGGTAAACCGAGGTCAACCAGTGAAAAGGAAATCGGGTACTGTTGAAGCATGTCTTTTGCCTGAGATAGGGTCTGGGCAAAAATAAGCGCGTCTTCTGCATAGCCAATTTCGAGCAGTATTCTTTTTAAACGCTGTTGCATGATTGCATCGTCTTCCAGAATAAAGACAGGTACAGGCAAGATCAACTCAGTTTGAGATAGATGAACCATACTAATAAGACTTAAAAAGTGATTCCCAGTTTCTAGCATAGGCACAATACAGGGTTTTGGCTATCACTGTAATTTGGTATTTTAGGTTTTATTTTGACAAAATTTGTCATTTTGAGCGTATTTATTTCCCATAAAATTTTAGTGATTACCTATATAATCTTTGTTTAAAAATAATCACCATTCGTCAAAATACCAGTTTTCAGTGATATACAACTTCGTATGTAATGCTTTGTAATTGTATCTAATAGTCAAAATAAATTAGGTACAGATATGAATCACATCTTTAAAAAAATCTGGAATAAATCACTGGGGCGTATGATTGTTGTTTCGGAGAATGCCAAAAGTGCAGGCAAGACCGATAACACGACAGGTATAAAACAAATAGCCTAAGCAATGTTCAGTGTGATGAACGAGGCAAAAACGGGGTTTTTTCCTTTAAACCTTTGTTTTACAAAGTCTGGCGTTAAGCATAGCTATGATTTTTGGGAGGCAATACTCAGGCGGATGACAACTACGCTCGTACTCCAACCGACACGGCTTTAGGTTCAGCGACAGGTCTTTCATATATCAGTACTAACAATGGTACAACCTTGACCAGTGTGGCGAGGATCACCGTAACTTCAGCAGTCTGAATATGGATGATATTGACTCCTTTACAGTGGATGGTGTTACGACAACCAAAGCAGCCAACCCAACCGCGGTTGCAGCGTTTATCAATGCAGCCAAAAAGGCGGAAATATAGCGGTTGGCCAGTATAGTAGTGCAGTAGGTACAGCAAATATTGCATCGGGTAGTTATAGCAGTGCGGTGGGTAATCAGAATACCGCATCGAGGGTATTAGCAGTGCGTTGGGTTATAATAATAACGCATCGGGTGATGCCTTGATGCGGTGGGTTATAATAACATCAGGTTGGTTAAGCAGTGCGGTGGGTTATGGAAATAAAGCATCGGGTGATGCTAGCAGTGCAGTGGGTCATGTGAATACCGCATCGGCTGGTGCTAGCAGTGCGGTGGGTTATGGTAATAAAGCATCAGGTCAAAGTAGCAGTGCGGTGGGTTATGTGAATACCGCATCAGGTACTTATAGCAGTGCAGTGAGTTATGTGAACCGCATCAGGTACTTCTTGATGCGGTGGATTATCGTAATAACGCATCAGGTGATTCTAGCAGTGCGGTGGGTTCTGGTAGCCAAGCAAAGGCATGCTGATAATGCTTTTGGTATTCAAAATACCGTAGATCATGGTCTATCAAACACAGATCCCTTTATCAGTGATGGTGTTGGTAGATTTACAGCCAATGCCTTTGGTAGTGTCAACCATGTCACAGGTGTAGGAGCAACCGCGGTCGGTTTAAAAATACTGCATCAGGTGTGGTCAGTAGTGCATTTGGTACAGGTGCAACTGCCAATAAAAAAGGAGCAATCGCCTTTGCTGGTTGGTATGACCAAAATGCTGATAATAAAATTGGTGATGCAAGTTTAACCGCATCGGAAACCGCAGCAGCGACGAGGCAGCTCGGTCGCTATTGGTGCAGGTGTGACTGCAACGGCTGACGTAGCAGCGTGTTTGGTGTGGGTAGTCAGGCGACAGCATTAAATGCAACAGCGATTGGTTTTAACTCTTTAGCTGATGAAGCCAATACTGTTTCAGTCGGTCGCGCAGGCGCAGAAAAAGGATTACCAATGTTGCAAACCCGACCAAAGCGACTGATGCAGCCAATAAAGGTTATGTAGATACTAAATTTTGAGTGTAACAGATGGTGTCGCCAACCCTGATATGGTGACCTACTTAACAGGTTCAAATAAAACCATATTAACGCTTGCAGGTGCAGGTGGTACAACCATTAACAATGTCAAAGCAGGCGTCGCAGCGACTGATGCGGTCAATAAAGGGCAAATGGACAGCGCAATCAGCACCGCCATTGCGGGGTAAGGCGGTACGCCAACGGTGAGTGACAATTATGCTCATACTTCAACCGCCACGGCTTTAGGTTCAGCGAAAGGTACTGCACATATCAGTACTAACAGTGATGCAACCTTGACCAGTGTGGCAGGGATCACCGTAACTTCAACCAGTCTGAATATGGATGATATTGATTCATTTACAGTGGGTGGGGGTAACGACCACCAAAGCAGCGGATCCAAACAAAGTAACAGCCTTTATCAATGCAGCCAAAAAAGGCGGAAATATGGCAGTTGGTTCTTATAGTAGTGCAGTAGGTACAGCAAATATTGCATCGGGTATTGATAGCAGTGCGGTGGGTTGTAAAATAAAGCATCGGGTAGTGATAGCAGTGCGGTGGAGTTCTTATAATACCGCATCGGGTTGGTCTAGCAGTGCGGTGGGTTTTATGAATACCGCATCGGGTTGGTATAGCAGTGCGGTGGGTCATATGAATACCGCATCGGGTAGTTATAGCAGTGCGGTGGGTAGTGAGAATAACGCATCGGGTCAAAGTAGCAGTGCGGTGGGTCGTTTTAACCAAGCAAAAGGGAATGCTGATAATGCTTTTGGTATTCAAAATACCGTAGATCATGGTGTATCAGACACAGATCCCTTTATCAGTGATGGTTTGGGTAGAACACGACAGCCAACGCCTTTGGTAGTAGCAATAATGTCACAGGTGCAGGCGCAACGGCAGTTGGTTTAAAGAATAGAGCATCAGGGACAGTCAGCAGTGCCTTTGGTACAGGTGCAACGGCCAATCAAACAGGTGCAATTGCCTTTGGCGGTTGGTATGACAAAAATGCTGATGGAAAAATTGATGATGTCCGGTAACCGCATCTGAAACCGCAGCAGCGACAGGGGTAAGCTCAGTTGCTATTGGTGCAGGTGTGACTGCAACGGCTGACCGTAGCAGCGTGTTTGGTGTAGGCAGCCAAGCGACAGCATTAAATGCAACAGCGATTGGTTTTAACTCTTTAGCTGATGAAGCCAATGCTGTTTTCAGTCGGTCGCGCAGGCGCAGAAAAACGTATTACCAATGTTGCAACCCAACCAAAGCGACGGATGCAGCCAATAAAGGTTATGTAGATAGCCAGATTGCAGCCATTCCAACAAGGCGGAACTGTCGCCAGCGACAACTACGCTCATGCTTTAACCAATACGTTTATGCGGAACGCCGTGAACGTTCATGTTGCCGTACCGGTAAAGATGAGCCAACCTTGACCAGTGTGGCAGGGATCACCGTAACTTCAACCAGTCTGAATATGGATGATATTGACTCATTTACAGTGGATGGTGTACAAGAAACCGACCTATTAAAGTCGCTGCCTTTAAGAATGCAGCGAAGAAAGGCTGAAGGAAATATAGCGGTTGGTTCTTATAGTAGTGCAGTGAGTACAGCAAATACCGCATCGGGTTCGTATGGCGAGTGCGGTGGGTAATCAGAATACCGCATCGGGTATTGTTAGCAGTGCGTTGGGTTATAATAATAACGCATCAGGTGATGTAGCAGTGCGGTGGGTAATCAGGAGTACGCATTAGGTACTTCTAGCAGTGCGGTGGGTAGTCAGAATAACGCATTGGGTACTTCAGCAGTGCGTTGGGTAATGTGAATATCGCATCGGGTAGTGCTAGCAGTGCGGTGGGTGCTATGAATAACGCATCAAGGTATTTATAGCAGTGCGGTGGGTCATAGTAATACCGCATCGGGTAGTGTTAGCAGTGCGGTGGGTCGTAGTAACCAAGCAAAAAGGCAAGCTGCTAATGCTTTTGGTACTCAAAATGCCGTAGATCATGGTGTATCAGACACAGATCCTTTATCAGTGATGGTACTGGTACTGGTAAGAGCGACAGCCAACGCCTTTGGTAGTAGCAATAATGTCACAGGTGTAAGAACAGCACAGTCGGTTTAAAAAATACTGCATCAGGTATGGTGAGTAGTGCATTTGGTACAGGTGCAACCGCCAATCAAACGAGGCTATCGCCTTTGCTGGTTAGTATGATCAAAATACTGATAATCAAATTGCGGTAAAGGTTAACCTCGAACCGCAGCAGCGACGAGGGTAAGCTCAGTTGCTATTGGTGCAGGTATGACTGCAACGCGGACGACCGTAGCAGCGTGTTCGGTGTAGGTAGCCAAGCGACAGCATTAAATGCAGCAGCGATTGGTTTGACTCTTTAGCTGATGAAGCCAATACAATTTCCTGGTTGGTCGTGCAGGCGCAAGAAAAAGCGGATTACCAATGTTAAGGCAGGTACGGCAGATACCGATGCAGTCAATAAAAAACAACTGGATACAGCATTAACCAACATTGAGTGATCGGGTGACAACTGAAGTTGGTAATTTAAATACAGCCATTACCAATAATGCCAATACGATTAACACCCGTATTGATGGTGTGGATACCCGAATTGGCAATGAAGTCACTACCTTAAATACACGTGTTGATACGACTAATACTGCGTTGGTTCAGGCATTAGGTGGAGGTGCGGCATGGAACAATGGTCTATTCACAAATCCAACTTTTACAATCCAAGGAAAAGCTAAAAATACAGTGAGTGATGCATTCATTGCAGTTGATCAACAATTAGGTGCAATTAAAACCTCTGTATCAGATTTAAAAACACATACAGACCAGCAAGCTGTATCTAATTTAAATGATGCAAAAAATTATACAGATCAACAAACAACCACTGCATTAAATAATGCAAAAGGCTATACCGACCAGAAAACCACCTCAACCTTAAATGATGCAAAAAGCTATGCAGACCAAAAAGCTGCTGATGGTAAAGCCTACACAGATCAGCAAACTGCATCGACACTAAACAGCGCAAAAAATTATGCAGACCAGAAAGCTGCCGATGGTAAAGCCTATACTGATCAACAAACTGCATCTGTACTTAATGATGCAAAAAGCTACACAGATCAAAAAGCGGCATCTTCTTTAAGTGGCGCAAAAGATTATACCGACCAGCAAACGGCATCGGCACTTTCCAGTGCGAATAGCTATACCGATGGCAAAATCGCAGATGTGCAAACTCAAATTATAGCCAGTAACCAGTTTGTTCAGGTGAATGGAGTAACTGATGCCCAAGCTGCTTCGGCAACAGGTGAAAACTCGGTTGCGATTGGAACAAATACCGTAGTGACAGGTCATCGCTCAACTGCTGTAGGTGTGGGTAATCAGGTTTCAGGTAATGGTTCTGGTGCCTTTGGTGATCCAAACACGGTATCTGGAAACGGTAGTTATGTTGTGGGTAATGACAATAAAGTCACGGGTGATAATACCTTTGTGCTGGGCAATAATGTCGATACTCAAGCCAAAAATGCAGTGGTATTGGGTAATGATTCTGCATCGGATCGTGATAATACGGTATCAGTTGGAGCAAAAGGCAAAGAACGCCAAATCATCCATGTGGCGAATGCCGTTGAAGATACCGATGCAGTCAACTATCAACAGCTAAAAGCAGCAGAAAAATCGACCAATAACTATACCAATGAGCGTGTAAATGCCTTAAACAGCGCGTTTAATGATTATCGTATGGAAACAGAACAGCGCTTCCATAAAGTGGATGAACGTTTTAACCGCCAAGGTGCCATGACTGCTGCGATGATGAATATGTCAAGTAGTGCTGCCAGTGTCAAAGGGCAAAATCGTGTCGGTGTGGGTGCTGGCTTTCAGGGACAGGAACAGGCGGTGTCAATTGGCTATCAACGGATTATTAATGATAATACCTCACTCACCATTGGTGGCGCATTTACCAAGGAAGAAAGTTCGGGTGGTGTAGGCGTTGGTTTTGGTTGGTAAAATTTAAAGCATAAAGTGGAAAACCCGTTCAATTGAACGGGTTTTTTAATTAAAACGTTTTAAAGGGTTTTTATTTCTAAAACCAGTTGATTAATCAGGTCGGCTGCTTCCAGTTCCCGAATCTGTCTCACATTCATGCCAGCCCAGAATGCACCATAACCAGGATCATTGTGTCAATTCGGCAACACTGATCAATTGCTTGGTTAAGTCATAGGTATATGGATACTCAGGTAATGCTGGGCGGTTGGGTGCATCAATCTGGGTGTGCCATGTGCCCAGCAGTCCACGGGCTGGACGACCTGATAAGCTTGAACTGATTTGTGTAATAGATTGACTGAATAAAGCTTTTCGATAGGATGCGTTCGCACTCGAACTTTTACATTGCACAAATGCTGTACCCAATTGAACAGCAGCAGCACCTAATTTCAACATCGATTTTGCTTGATCACCATTCATAATACCGCCAGCAGCTACGACAGGTAATTTACAATGTGTTGAAATGAGTTGTACGAGATCACTGGTTTTAATTGCTGCATCAAAAGTTTGATTGAAAATACCCCGATGTCCTCCAGCTTCAATCCCCTGTGCAATAATAATGTCGATTCCTGCCGCTTCAATCTGCTGTGCCTCAATCAGGTTGGTGGCAGAAACCAGAGTGACAATACCCGCATCTTTGAGTGCCTGAATCTGGCGAGGGTGTGGAATACCAAAATGAAAACTCACAGCTTTGGGGCGAGTTTCAAGTACAACATTCAGGAAATCATCATTATCTAAAAAGCTTGGATAAATACAGCGTAATTCGGACGGTGGCTCAGCACCAAACTTGGCAAACTGAGGTCGTATATATTCAATCCATTGTTGGGCCTTTTGGGGGTCAAGTCGTTCAGGTTGATGACAAAAGAAATTGACCTGAAAGGGTTTGTCGGTAAGTGTCTGTGTTTTTAAAATCTCAGCTTTCGCCGTTTCTGGCGTATTTGCCCCTAGTCCCAAAGAACCAAACGCGCCTTGGTTGGAAACTTCAGCGGCCAGTTCAGGCGTTGATACACCTGCCATAGGTGCAAGAAAAATAGGGTGTTTTATTTCTAGTAATTCTAGGATTGACATCATTATATGCTCACTTTGCTTTTAGTCACCATAACGCAAAAACAAAAAACCTTGCAAATAATAACCAGTATTTAATTATGGAATATACACAATATTTATTCCGTAAAAAATAATGGTTTTAAATGGTTGTGACATTAAATAGAGAACCGACCCAGCTTGAGAAAGCCATGGCTAAAATGCCCCATAACATAATACGCAGACTGCCTTTGAGTATTGAGGTATGTGCAAAATAGCTGGAAAGCGCGCCTAAAATTCCTAATGAAATAATGCCTGTCACCAAAACGGCATGTGAAATAAAAGCATCTGGACTGAGTAGGATGGCCAGCATGGGAAGAGCCGCACCGCATGAAAAGGAGGCGGCAGAAGAAAGTGCTGCCTGAACTGGATTGGCAGCAGTATTTTCATGGATGCCAATTTCATCTCGGGCATGTGCACCCAGCGCATCATGTTCAGTCAACTGTTTGGCAACTTCATGCGCCAGTTCAGGGTTTAAGCCACGTGAAATATAAATCTGAGTGAGTTCACCAAGTTCCGCATGGGGATTCTTTTCAAGCTCTCTGGCTTCAAAACGCAGGTCTGACTTTTCAATATCCTCCTGTGACTTAACGGAAATATATTCTCCAGCAGCCATTGAGGTTGCCCCAGAGATCAGCCCTGCAATACAGGTAATTAACAATGTATGTGAACTGGCACCACTGGCAGCCATACCCATAATCAAACTGGTCACGGAGATGATGCCATCATTTGCACCAAGCACGGCGGCACGTAACCAGCCTGAGCGTTGTATGACATGAGGTTCTGCATGATGGGAAAAAGACATAATTCGGCTCTTATAAAAATAATGAAACAAGTCCCAGCTTTATTATGAAAAATCATTTTTATGAAAATTCTATCAATGATTCATCAACTTAATTCGCTATAAAATAACTTATTTTAACGATAAGATAACGGGGGACTTCGTTATAATATGTGAATGGTTTAACATTTTTATTTAGGCTTTAGACTAGCAGAATAGATATGTTAGTCTAGAGCCTTAATTTATAATTTAATTGTGTAAACAATAACATACAGCTTGGTCTGTCTAAACAGATGTCTTAACAAATATAACGGGTTTATCTCGGCAGTAGCCATAAAATGGCTATAAATATGTCTTAAACGTCTCAATTGCCCGTGTGCGGCTGGACTTTAACTCCACGATTGGCATAGGGTAGTCCAGATTCTGAATTTTGGTATTGGCATAAGGTTCATGTATGGTTTTTGCATCCAGATCAGCGAGTTCAGGCACCCATTGACGAATGTAGTCGCCGTTCGGATCAAATTTTAATGATTGGCTGATTGGGTTAAATACCCGAAAATAGGGAACAGCATCAGTCCCTGTCGAGGCGCACCATTGCCAGCCACCATTGTTTGCCGCCAGGTCGCCATCAACCAAATGCTGCATAAACCATTGCTCACCTTTGCGCCAGTCGATGAACAGGTTTTTGCTTAAAAACATGGCGCAGATCATCCGCACCCGATTATGCATCCAGCCTGTTGCCAGTAACTGACGCATACCTGCATCCACAATTGGAATACCCGTTTTTCCCTGTTGCCACTGTTCCAGCGCAATTGGGTCATCACGCCACGGGATATTCTGTGTTGAGGATTTAAAGGGAAGATGTTTGGAAACCTGCGGAAAATCAAACAGGATATGCTGATAAAACTCACGCCATAACAGCTCATCCAGCCACACCTGCTGGCTTTCAGACTGGATGACAAAATCACCATGCTGTTGCCTAAACAGTGCCTGAATACACTGGCGGATGGAGAGAATACCAATATTCAGGTAGGCTGAAAGTTGACTGGTGCCAACTTGTGCTGGGAAGTCTCGTGCTTGTTTATAGTGATTCAACCTTTTCCTTACAAACTCATCTAATAAATCTAAGGCGTATGTCTCTCCAACTGGCCAATGATCAATCATGTTTTGCTCAAGCGTTGAAGCATAGGTTTGTTGCAGGAGGGTCAGGTTGGCTTGGTTAAAAAATGAAAAATCCTCTACAATCGGTTGCTGAGCGTCAGGCAATGGATAACACTGGGGCAATCCATGTTGTAAACGCTGATAACAGGTTTTCTTGAATGCCCCAAAAACCTGATAGGGCAGGTTGGACTGGTTGCGAATGGAACGCACAGGAAACAGTGTACGGTCATGAAACAGGATTAGTTCTTTTTGCTGCTGGTTTAATACTTTCTGTACATCATGGTCACGCTTTAGTTCATTTACACCCAGCTCAATATTGGCGTAGACATTTTCGATATTTATTCGCTGGAGAAGTTCCGTAAAAAAATTACCTACATCTTTCCATAGAGGAATATGCTGGATAATTAATGGGATATTAAGGGTATTAAGCTGCTGTTTTAATTGTTGTAGCTGACGCAGATAAAACTCGATCTTGATGGGGGCATCGTCATGTTGTTGCCATTGTTCAGGTGACAGAATCACCAACGCAATACACTGGCCAGCCTGCGTTGCGTGCCAAAGTGCAGCATGATCATGGATTCTAAGGTCCTGACGGAACCAGATCAGTTGATAAGAATGGGACATAGACAGAATATCAAGAGAAGAGAGTCTCATTGAAGTTAAGCTATTTTTCTATTTTATAAAAGTATCAGGCAATAAAAAAGCAAAGCCGAAGCTTTGCCTTAAACAATTCATTTAAAAATGAATTAGTGCTGGTGACCACCTGCACCATGAACGTGGCCGTGATCAAGCTCTTCTTGAGATGCATCACGAATTTCCATGATTTCAACTTCAAAAGTCAGGTCTTGACCAGCAAGTGGGAAGTTTGCGTCAACGATCACGTTGTCGCCTTCAATGGCCTTAACCGTTACGATTTGAACGCCATCATCAGTTTGAGCTTGGAATTGCATACCAGGCTGGATATTATCCACGCCCTGGAACATTTGAGCTGGAACTTCTTGAACTAAGTCTGGATTGTATTCGCCATAACCTTCTGCAGCTGGAACAGTTACAGTAAATTTTTCGCCTACTGTTTTACCAAGAAGTGCATTTTCTAAACCAGGAATGATGTTGCCTGCGCCGTGCAAATATGCAAGTGGTTCACCTTGAGATTGATCAAGTGTTTCACCCTCAGCGTTTGTTAAAGTGTAGTGGAATGAAACCACGTGGTTATTTGCAATAGCAGTCATGTTTTGAATCCATGTCATCAATAGTTTTAGCTGTATATCATAAAGTGAAAAATAGTTTTTGTTGACTATTTTCCACTTTTTGAAACGATTTAGTTATAAATAGGAGCGAAATTTAAAATTTCAACTCAATACAGTTTAATTTTTGGACGTACGCGGCGAGTCAGAAAATCTTTGACGGTGAGTGCCCCAGCCTGAGTGTAGCCATGAATATTGGCCTGATGCAGTCGGTATAGCGATACATACATGGTTTTGGCAATAAATCCCTGTACGCTGACATCGCCAAGCAATTCTCCCACCGCCTGATTACGGCTCAATGAAACCAGCGATCCCTTGTCGTTAAAGGTGAACATGGGTTGTGGTGAGCCTGATAAACGGGCCGCCATCGCATCCACCAGAAAAGTTGCCTGCTGGCTGGCAACCTGTGCGCGTGGGCCAAGTGGTGGCTGACGGGCATCCAGCTGACAGTTGGCGCAGTCACCAAAGGCAAATACATTTGGATCAGAATGCGTTTGAAGCGTTGCGTAAACCATTAACCGATTGATCTTGTCACGTTTAAAATCTGTAAATGATTCTAAAACTTTGGGTGCCTTTACCCCTGCCGCCCACACGGTAATATCAGAATGCAGGATTTTCCCATTGCTAAAATAGACATTAGATTTATCGACTTTTTGCACCTTATGCTCAGTCAGAATCTCGATGCCCATTTTCCTGAGTTGCTTGGCACTATGTGCTGCGGTTTTTTCATTCAATGCAGGCAGGATACGGTCAGACGCTTCAATCAATGTAATTTTGACCTGCTTCGGATCAATTTTTTTTAAGCCATAACGATAGAAGTTTTTGGTGGTTTCGATCAGTTCCGCCGCCAGTTCCACACCTGTGGCACCCGCACCCACAATACCGATGTTCAGGGCACGTTCAGTGGAATGGTTTTGTGCCTCAATGTAGAGGTGGAATAAATCCTGCTGGAAAATATCCGCCTGCTGACGACTATCAAGGAAGTGGCAATATTCACGTACCCCCTCGATGCCAAAATCGTTGGAGACAGAACCTACCGCAATCACCAGAGTATCGTAACCCAGCTTTTGAATCTGTGGAGTGTGTTCTTTGGAAAGCTGGGGAGGGGAAAGGGTAATCTGCTTTTGATCCTTGTTGACATCCAGCAGCGTGCCAAGCACGAACTCAAAATGGTGCTTTTCTGCGTGGGCAAAGTAGTTAGTCTGTTCTTCGTGGGGATTGAGGGAGCCAGCAGCAATTTCGTGGAGCAGGGGCTTCCAGATGTGGGTCAGGTTTTGGTCAACCAGTGTGATTCTGGCTTTCTTTTTCCTGCCAAAACGTTCACCCAGTTGTGTCGCAAGTTCCAAACCACCTGCGCCAC
This sequence comes from Acinetobacter sp., assembly GCA_046347365.1. GTDB lineage: Bacteria > Pseudomonadota > Gammaproteobacteria > Pseudomonadales > Moraxellaceae > Acinetobacter. The sequence continues at coordinate 29,445 of JAXMGF010000010.1, forward strand.
CGCCTACAATCACGATATGATGTAAGGTTTTACTCATGATTAACCTAATTTTTTTGTGAAAGGATGGCAGGATTATGCCATCCTTTTTTCAATATTGTATTAGTAATCTTTATAGAAAAAGTAGGTTTTTTTTAACCCTGATTTAGTGGGTAGAGTTTTGGATTTTTAGTGTCATTTATTGAGAAAAAGCTGAATAAATTAGAAAACCAGATCATAATTTTTTGAAAAATGTTGGCTTCTTCAATCTGTACATCATTCTCAATTTGCAAACTACGAATCAACTGGTTATTTTGATAAATCGACACCGTTGCCAAGTTCATGACCTGGGTTAAAGGAGCAGTCAAATGCTGTTCATTTAATTCAATGTTGATATGGGTATTGGTGGTTTGCAGTGGTTCAACTGTGCTGACCTGCTGGTTTGCATCAACCAGATGGATGCGCTGAGTTAACAAATCAAAACTATTCAAGTCAATTGGTGTTGCTTGATCATATAGCGATGTCGTCACAATAGTTGGTTGCTTGGTTTCGACCTTAAACATTTTTAGGGTTGATTTAATCACAGGCAGTTCAGCAATCAGTCTTTGCTTTGGAATGACTTCCTCATCACGGGTATAGGTGTAAGCAAGGTCCATTAATTTATGTGCAACTTCGGCACGTTTCACCGCACTGGGTGTACCCAATACCACTACAATTAAACGGCGTTTATCAACATGGGGATTAAAGGTCGGACGTTCCGCAGTCAAGGCCAGATTATAGCCAGCAGCCTTAGTATAGCCTGTTTTTAAACCATCTGCCGTAGGGTCAAGCTTTAAGGCAAAATTGGTGGCATGGTGAAAACGCTGGTTATAGCTAAAGCTTGGCATTTTTGAATAATGCAGATAGTCAGGGGTTTGCTTGACGATAGCCTGAGCCAGCACACCTAAATCTGCCGCAGTTGAATAATGGTCAGGCATGCTGATGCCAGCAGGATTGCTGAAATGGGTATCTTTCATTCCCAAGGCCTGTGCTTCCCGATTCATGCGCGCAACAAACTCGGGTACGCTGCCTGAAATCTTTTCGGCAAGGGTGACAGCCGCATCATTGGCAGACATCACAATTAAACCTGCCAACAGTTGGTCAATCGAAATTTGCTCACCTGCTTTCAGGTACATTTGCGACTCGTCCCACATCACGGTACTCACCACAGGCGTAGCCGTCAGTACCTCTTCCTTACGCAATTTTCCAGCTTCAATTTCCTTGAGGGTAATGTAGGCCACCATCATTTTGGTCAATGAGGCTGGGGCACGTTGTACGTGGCTATTATGTTCAGCAATGACCTGACCTGACTGGGCATCCATAATTGACCATGCCTGTGCTTCCACCGATTCGGGTGCGATATTCAGTAAATTGGCATGAGCGAGATGGGTACAGATTAAGCTAAATAACGTAAACAGGGAGAGGATAAATTTCACGTAAACACCTTGTGCTGCCGATCCAGTGGCATGGAATGCGAAAAAAGCATGCTATGACTTTTTTGTTGAAGAATCTAGCAATTTCTACAGACAATTAAGACATCTACGCATGACTTTGTAAAAAAATGCTAAGCTGTGTGAAGTGAGTCTTATTTTTACGATCTAAAGCTATGTTGCACTATCAAATTGAGTTCGACGATTATCGCCAACACCTTATTCATGTGACCTTGCGTTTCCTTGCCAATCCCAATCAGGAGCTATGGTTGCCAACCTGGATTCCAGGCAGCTACCTGATTCGTGAGTTCTCAAAACATATTGAATCGGTTCAGGCTTCTGATGAAGCAGGGCGTCTGCTCAGCATTAAAAAAACCGAGAAAAACCGCTGGCGTTTGTTCAATAACGACCATGAACTGATTACGGTTGAATATGATGTGTATGCCTATGATTTATCGGTGCGTGGGGCCTATGTGGATCAAACCCGTTTGTATGTCAATCCTGCCTGTGTCTGTTTAGGTCTGCAAGATCAGGAACAATCATCTTGTGAGGTTGAAATTTTCCTGCCTGATGAACTCAAGCATTTCCAGATTGCCACGGGGCTGCCAAGTAAAAGTCTGGTTAAAGGACGCTTCACCTTAAAAGCCGAAAATTATGATCAACTGATTGACAGTCCATTTGAGTTGGCTGAACAAAGCCGTTTTAGCTTTGAAGCCAATGGCATCCCACATGAATTTGTGATTTCAGGCAAACATGCGACCAATCTAGAACGTTTAAAAACCGATATAGAAAAGATTTGTCAGGCTGAAATTAATCTGTTTGGTTCAGCACCATTTCAAAACTATACCTTTATGACCATGGCAACTGGCAATAGCTATGGTGGACTGGAGCATTGCAACAGTACCAGCCTGATTACACCGCGTGATGACCTGCCGAAAGAGAATGAAACACAGGAACCTTCCAAAGACTATCAACGTTTTCTGGGCTTATGTAGTCATGAATATTTCCATTCATGGCTAGTCAAATTTATACGTCCTGAAAATTTTGCCCATTATGATTTGCACAAAGAGGGCTACACCAGCTTACTCTGGATATTTGAAGGCTTTACTTCTTATTATGATGACCTGATTTTGTTGCGTAGTGGTGTGATTTCGCAGAAATCCTATCTGGATTTATTAAAGGCGCAGATTGACCGTTATTTGCAAAATCCAGGACGTTTGATCCAGTCTGTTTCGGAATCCAGTTTTGATGCATGGATCAAGTTCTATCGTCAGGATGAAAACTCAAACAATGCAGGCACCAGTTACTACAACAAAGGCAGTCTGGTGGCACTTTGTCTGGACTTGGGGCTGCGTTTGCGTGGTTCAAACCTTGATGCCCTGATGCGTCTTTTATATGAGAATACTCAGAAAGGGATTCAGGTCAATGAACGTAGCATTTTTGAGTTATGTCATGAACTGACAGGGGATAACTGGGTTGAGCAAATCAATCACTTGGTCAATACCACAGGTGAGTTGCCGCTGGACCAGCTCTTGCCTGAGTTTGGTTTAAGTTATGGCCTTAAAAATGACAAGGCACTGCCATTTGGTTTAAAAACCGTGGATAAGGCTGAGGGTGTGGTGATTCAGCAAGTTCGCCGTGACAGTGCTGCTGCAAAAGCAGGACTGTCTGCCCATGATGTGATCCTTGCGATTGATGGTATTAAAGCATCAGAAAAGCTGCTGGCGAAATATGCCAAACAGCAAGGGACGTTTACGGTTTATGCTTTCCGCCGAGATGAACTGTTGCAGTTTGAAGTTGCAGGTGGAGAAAATGCACTGACCACCGTTGAGCTAAAAATTGAAGACCAGAATAAACTTGATCTTTGGTTAAAAGTTTAACCTCCATAAAAAAGGCACTGTCAAGCAGTGCCTTGTCATACCTTGTTCATTAAACCTTGTTAGTGTCGTACTCATACTAAGGCACAATATTCATTTGTCTGCGAAATGGTAAATTTAAAGATCTCATTTTAAGCTGAAACGGTTTTGTGTTTGAAAAGCCAAAACTTCGTGTGGGATCGCTCAACACATCTGTAACTTTTATAGAGTTTTGTAGTATTTTTTTTCGAAATGTCGTTATCACCAGATATTGCGTTGACTGGGACGCAATGAGGGCTGATACTCTCAGGGTTTTATTTAAGCACATCGGTTCTCAAAGACTGGGCCAAAAGCTCGGTTCTTCACAACTAACATTTAACACAAGGGGCTATATATGGCTGGTGGAAAGTCAAAAATTATTTACACACTGACTGATGAGGCACCGCTACTGGCGACCTACTCTCTACTGCCGATCATTGAGACCTTTACCAAGCCGGCTGGCATCGAGATCGTTAAAAGCGACATCTCTGTAGCCGCGCGCGTGCTCGCAGAATTTTCGGACTACCTCAGTGACGGGCAAAAAGTGACCAATAACCTTGCGGAGCTTGGACGTCTCACGCAGGATCCAGATACGAACATCATCAAACTTCCAAATATCAGTGCTTCGGTTGCCCAGTTGATGGCATGCATCAAGGAACTTCAGTCCAAAGGCTATGCGATTCCTGACTATCCAGAGAATCCAGTGACTGAAGAAGAAAAGGCAATTAAAGACCGCTATGGTAAATGTCTTGGTTCAGCAGTCAACCCAGTGTTGCGTGAAGGGAACTCTGACCGCCGTGCGCCTGCTGCAGTAAAGAACTATGCCAGAAAGCATCCGCATTCCATGAGCGAATGGAAACAGTGGTCACAAACCCACGTTTCACACATGGAAGAGGGTGACTTCTATCATGGTGAAAAGTCGATGACACTGGACCATGCACGTAACGTGAAAATGGAATTGATCACCAAAACGGGTGAAACCATTGTCTTGAAGCCAAAAGTGGCGTTGCAGGATGGCGAAATCATCGACTCAATGTTCATGAGCAAAAAAGCGCTGTGTGAATTCTATGAGAAGCAACTGGAAGACTGCCGTGAAGCAGGCATCCTGTTCTCACTGCACGTAAAAGCGACCATGATGAAAGTGTCGCATCCAATCGTGTTTGGTCACTGTGTCAAGATCTACTATAAAGATGCATTTGAAAAACATGGCAAGTTATTTGACGAGTTGGGTATTAACGTTAATAACGGTATGGCAGGCCTTTACGAAAAGATCGCCACCTTGCCAACCTCGCTGCGTGAAGAAATCATTGAGGATTTACATGCCTGTCAGGAACATCGTCCGCGCTTGGCAATGGTTGACTCAGCCAAAGGCATTGATAACTTCCACTCTCCGAATGATGTGATTGTCGATGCGTCCATGCCTGCAATGATCCGCGGTGGTGGTAAAATGTGGGGTGCTGATGGCAAGCCTTACGATTGTAAAGCGGTGATGCCAGAATCAACTTTCGCACGTATCTATCAGGAAATGATCAATTTCTGTAAGTGGAACGGCAACTTTGACCCGAAAACCATGGGGACTGTGCCAAACGTGGGCTTGATGGCGCAAAAGGCGGAAGAATACGGTTCACACGACAAGACTTTTGAGATTCCAGAAGCAGGCATTGCCAATATCACTGATCTTGATACAGGTGAAGTGTTGATGTCGCAAAACGTAGAGCAAGGTGATATCTGGCGTATGTGTCAGGTGAAAGATGCGCCGATTCGTGACTGGGTAAAACTTGCGGTGACGCGTGCGCGCAACTCTGGCATGCCAGCGATTTTCTGGCTTGACCCATACCGTCCGCACGAAAATGAACTGATCAAGAAAGTTGAAAAATACCTGAAAGAGCATGATACCGATGGTCTGGATATCCAGATTATGTCTCAGGTGCGTGCAATGCGTTATACGCTTGAGCGTGTGGCGCGTGGTTTAGACACGATTTCCGTGACGGGTAACATCCTGCGTGACTACCTGACTGACCTGTTCCCAATTATGGAACTGGGTACTTCTGCGAAGATGTTATCTATCGTTCCGTTAATGGCTGGCGGCGGTATGTACGAAACAGGTGCGGGTGGTTCAGCACCAAAACACGTTCAGCAGTTGGTGGAAGAAAACCATTTACGCTGGGATTCACTGGGTGAGTTCCTTGCGCTGGCTGTTTCTCTGGAAGAGCTTGGTATTAAAGAAGATAATGCGCGTGCAAAATTGCTTGCCAAGACTTTAGATCAGGCAACAGGCAAGTTACTGGATAATGACAAGTCTCCATCACGTCGTACTGGTGAGCTTGACAACCGTGGCAGCCATTTCTATTTGGCGTTGTACTGGGCTGAGGCGCTTGCTGCACAGGATGAAGATACCGAGTTAAAGGCGCAGTTCACCCCACTGGCGAAAGCACTGGCTGAGAATGAACAGAAGATTGTGGCTGAATTCTCTCAAGTACAGGGCAAAGCGGCTGACATTGGTGGCTACTACGCTGCTGATCCAGCAAAAGTGAATGCCGTGATGCGTCCAAGTGAAACATTCAATGCAGCGCTTGCAACTGTTTAGAAATATCAACAGACCCTACTTTGAGTTGGTGTTGATAAAAAGCTAGTACCTCGGTACTAGCTTTTTTTATGGGGCTTTGAAGTGGGCTTTATGACTAACCTAACAAATATTAAATCTTAACGGCCATTACGGTTGCGACCACGAGGCGCTTTGGTATTTGGACGTGTTGTACCATTGGTCTTACGACGTGGTTTCTCACTTTCATCCATTTGCCAGATGCGTTTACTCCCAGACTTTTTCTTGTCACCGTCTTTTTTATCACCCTCTTTCTTTTTATGCTGCATTGGCTTGCCACCCGTACCGCCAGGTTTTTTGACATAGGAACGAGAACGGTAGGGCTGATCTTCAGGCAGGTCTTTAAAATCTGGATAAAGCAGCGGTTCAATATCGGTTTGTTCACCTGGTTGTAAACCCAGACGCACTAAATCAATGGCACCAATTTTGGTACGAATCAGACGCAAAGTTGGAAAGCCAACCGCCGCTGTCATACGGCGAACCTGACGGTTACGCCCTTCACAAATTTGTAACTCAATCCAGCTGGTCGGGATATTGGCACGGTAGCGTACAGGTGGATCACGATCCCATAACCATTCTGGTTGATCCACTTTAATGGCTTTGGCAGGCAAGGTCATGCCATCCGCCAGTTCCACACCTTTACGAAGCTGCTCAAGCGCTTCCTCAGTGACATCACCATCCACCTGAGCCAGATAAGTCTTGTATTTCTTGTTTGCTGGATTGGTAATGTACTGGTTTAACCCGCCATGATCAGTCAGGAACATCAGTCCTTCAGAATCAAGGTCAAGGCGGCCTGCAAGACGCAAATCAGGATCGTGGATAAAATGGGAAAGCGTGAGATGGGCTTCATCTTCACGGAACTGTGACAGCACGTCAAAAGGTTTGTTAAATACGACAATTTTCATATAAAAATACTACTTTAAGAGTATGGGGTATTTGGTAAATGTATGCTTTTATTTTATTGAGAAATGTTATTATTTCTCATATAAATCTAAAAAAATACAAGATTGAACTACACTGAATCAGCAAGTAAAAAAATCAAAGTATGCCATAAAAAACAAGGTATACATTAATTGCCAGCTACATGAGGGAGAACCTGTACAATGGGTTATCAGAAGATCGTGGTTCCTGCCGATGGTGACAAAATCACAGTGAATGCAGACCTGTCACTGAATGTTCCAAATCATCCTATCATTCCTTTCATTGAAGGTGATGGTATTGGTGTGGATATTACACCAGCAATGAAAGCAGTTGTAGATGCTGCTGTTCAAAAAGCTTACGGTGGTAAACGTTCGATCGAATGGATGGAAGTTTATTGCGGCGAAAAAGCCGACAGGATTTATGGCACTTATATGCCAGAAGAAACTTTTGAAGCTTTGCGTGAGTTTATTGTTTCAATTAAAGGTCCCTTAACCACACCAGTTGGTGGTGGTATCCGTTCCCTGAATGTCGCGCTGCGTCAGGAATTGGACCTATATGTATGTGTGCGTCCAGTGCGCTGGTTTGAGGGTGTACCATCACCTGTGCAACATCCTGAGTTGACGGATATGGTGATTTTCCGTGAAAACTCGGAAGACATCTATGCTGGGATTGAGTGGAAAGCCGATTCTCCAGAAGCAAAGAAAGTCATTAAGTTCCTGAAAGAAGAAATGGGTGTCACCAAAATCCGTTTCTCTGAGGGCTGTGGTATCGGGATCAAGCCTGTATCCAAAGAAGGTACCCAGCGTTTGGTACGAAAGGCCATTCAATTCGCGATTGATAATGACAAACCCTCTGTGACACTGGTTCACAAAGGCAACATCATGAAATACACCGAAGGGGCGTTCAAGGAGTGGGGCTATGAGCTTGCAGTGGAGCGTTTTGGCGGTCAGCTGATTGATGGTGGGCCGTGGGTAAAAATCAAGAATCCGAAAACGGGTAAGGACATCGTGATCAAGGATGTGATTGCCGATGCATTCCTGCAACAAATCCTGATGCGCCCAGCAGACTACTCTGTCATTGCCACATTGAACTTAAATGGTGATTATATTTCCGATGCGCTTGCGGCAGAGGTCGGTGGTATTGGGATTGCGCCAGGTGCAAACATTGGTGGGGCAATTGCGGTATATGAAGCCACTCACGGTACAGCACCGAAATATGCGGGACAGGATAAGGTCAACCCAGGTTCAATCATCCTTTCTGCTGAAATGATGTTGCGTGACATGGGCTGGACAGAGGCCGCCGACCTGATCATCAAGGGCGTGTCAGGGGCGATTGAGGCGAAAACTGTCACTTATGACTTTGAGCGTTTAATGCCAGGTGCGACCTTGTTGCGTTGTTCTGAATTTGGTCAGGCCATTATTGAGCATATGGGCGAGTAAGTTTTTATTTGTCCTATAAGAGTGGTTTTGGCCACTCTTTTTTAGTTATGCTTTTATCAAACCATTAAGCTTTCAGTTTCTGTTAAAGGTTCAGAGCTGGTTGTGTATCGTAAATTTAAAAAAATCTGTATCTATCATTTATCCCCCATGTGTTCAAAATAAATTAAAAATCTTGAGAGTGTTGTGCAATGAAAATGTATCAGGTAGATGCCTTTACCAAACAACGATTTAAGGGCAATCCTGCGGCGGTGATTGTGACCGAGCAATGGCTGGATGACATCCTGATGCAGAATATTGCGCTGGAAAACAAGTTGGTATTGCCGAAGACCCTGTAACGGGTTCAATTCATACCGCAATTGCACCACTTTGGGCGGAAAAACTGGATAAAAAACGGCTGATCGCTTATCAGGCCTCCACTCGAGGTGGGATTCTGGAATGTGTGATTGAGTCGGAACAGCGTATTGAAATCTCAGGCTATGCGAAACTATACATGCAGGCCGAACTGATGATCTGATTTGTAACTAAATCTCTATAAAAACAAAGAAAAAGCTGTTTAAATCAGCAGATTTTTTCAAAACATCACTATTAAAAATATGAACCGTTCTCTACTATTACAGCTTATTGTTTTTATTTAAATCACCCAAAATACCTGGATAATCTATGTTAATGCGGTTTAAGCAGCTTACCCTCTCTCTTTGTTTAATCGGGTTAAGTGCAACTTCATGGTCTCAGACCATACTGGTTAAAACTGAAAAAAATATTGAAGAATATAAATTAGATAATGGTTTCAGAGTTATTCTTGCACCAAACGATAAAGAAAATAAGGTCTATGTCAACACAATCTACCTGACAGGTTCACTGAACGATCCAAAAGGCAAGGGTGGTCTGGCTCATTTGCTGGAACATCTGGCCTTTAAAGGCACACAAAATGTCAAGGGTGAGGAGTTCCAGCGCCGTCTGGATCAATATACCCTGATGACCAATGCCAGTACAGATTATTATTCCACCAAGTATTTAAATATTGTCCGTCCAGAAAAAACCGCCTTAAATGAAATCCTGTACCTCGAATCGGAGCGTATGGATAAGCTGGTGTTACAGGAAAAATTTGTACCGTCTGAAATCGAGATTGTAAAGCGTGAACGTGAAATCCGTATGGATCAGCCCTTTGCGGTTTTGATGGATCAGATGTTTAAAGCAGCATACGGTAATCAATATTTGGGACGGTTGCCAATTGGGGATTTACCTGAGTTAAAGTCCATTAACATGAATGAACTCAACCAGTTCTATAAAACTTGGTATGCACCGAATAATGCGATTATGGTTATTTCGGGTAAATTTGATAAAACTGAAGTGCTGAATAAAATTGATCAATATTTTAGTCCTATTCCAGCACGGGTTGTGCCTGCACCTGTAAAAGTTCCTGTACTGGATGCCAGCAAAATTCAGCCACGACAATTTACCGTGCAAAAGGGCAGTGACCTGGCAAAATTCCATATCTATATGAATGGGCAGAATGCACAGCTACAGTCTGCCTTGTCGATAGCACCAGCACTCTATACCATGCAGCCAAGTGGAACCCTGTATAAGAGCATGGTGGAGACGGGAATCAGTACTGCTGTGCAGTCGACAACATGGCTGGATCAGGATTTTAATCTGGTATTTATGGGAGCGATTTATGCACCGAATCATGATGCCAAAAAAGTCGATCAAGCCTTAACGACAGGCGTGGAAAATAGCCAGCCATTTACCGATGCAGAGTTACAACGGGTCAAGAACATGACCAGAAATGCTGCTGATACCATTGCTAAGGATGCGACAGCTTTAGGTTCACGCCTGAGTGATTATGCTGTGGCTTCACATGGACAATGGGACCAGTATTTTAAAGATTTACAGGCCATTCAGGATTTAAAGCTGAATGATGCCAACCAGATCTTGAAGCAGTTTTTAGTTTCATCACACCGTATTTCTGGAGACATCTTGCCAACACCTGAAGACCAGAAAAAGGCGATGACGCAAAATACTCAGGAAAAAACTAAAACGCTGGACCAGAGCGCTGAGAAAGCTGAACCATTGAAGGATGCCAGCGTTTATAAACAGGAAGTCGCCCAGTTTGTCACCCAGTCTGCCCAGCAGTTGCAAAAGAATGAGCAAAAGATTCAACGGGGTGAATTTAAAAATGGTATTCGCTATGCCTTATTCCCAACACCAACCCGCGATGACAAAACCTATGCCACCATCAGTCTGGACTTTGGCGATGAAAAAACCTTATTTGGCAAGGGTGTCACTTTAGATTTAACCAGCTACCTGATGTTACGTGGTTCAGAAAAGCATAGCTTGCAGGAAATTACCGATAGAGCAATTGCGGCAAGTGGTGGTGCTTCTGTCACATCAAATGGCAATGGTTTGACCATTAATGTAAATGCCAAAAAAGACCAGTTTGAAGATTTCCTCAACTTCATTATTGAGGTGGTCAAGCAACCTAAATTTGCCCAGTCCGAATTTGACTTGGCGAAAAACCAAAGCTTGTCGGTACTGGATCGCCCGTATACCGAGCCTGCTACTGTTGCATCCATGACCTTGGCAAGATTGCTGGAAACCTATCAGCCAGGGGATATGCGTTATCACTTTGAGCCTGATCTGGTCAAGAAACAGTTAAATGATGCAACTCAAGCGCAAATTAAACAGTTTTATAACCAGTTCTTCGTGACCAACCATGCCCAAATTGCAGTAACAGGGGATTTTGATCCGAAAAAAATGCAGCAAACATTGCAAAAGGCGTTTGGTTCGTGGAAAACCAAACAGCCTTATCAAAAGATCACTTCACCTTATGTCGCTTTTAAAGCGCAGAAAGTACATGTCCTGTCAGAACAGCGTGAGTTTGGAAGTTACCAAAGTGTTCTTACCATGCCTGTCGGTGCTTACCATCCAGATGCACCAGCATTGATTATTCTCAGTCATATTATGGGCAATTCACAGCTTTCCTCGCGTTTGGCGCAGGAGTTACGTGAAAAGAATGCGCTGGTCTATGGTTTTGGCAGTGATCTGGACTTGGATTCAGATACAGAAAGTGGCTCAATCAGTATTACAGCGAACTATACCGCTGGACGTTCTGATCAGGTATCCCAGTCTGTGCATAAAGTGCTAACAGATTTATTAAAGTCAGGTGTGACTGAGCAGGAAGTGGAGGCAGCCAAAGCCGACATTATGAAAAAACGTGTGACTTCTCTGGAAGATGAACGTAGCATTCATGGCATGTTAACCGCACAGTTGGAGCGTAATAAAACCCTGCTTGATCGTGAAAAGCGTGATCAGGAGATTGCCAAACTCAGTAAGGCTGATGTAGATGCCGTGATTAAGAAATATATCAAGCTGAGATCAGTTTGTTGAGGTGATGGCTGATCAGTATGGTCAGGCTCAAGCCACGAAATAAATGATCAAAATAATAAAGCCACTAAATCGGTGGCTTTATTATTTACGGAGTGACCATTAATGGTCGTGATCATGTTTATGCGTATGAAAATCTTCATTTTTGCGAAAGCGTAAATAGTTTTCAAACTGTTCACAATATTCGTCAAAGTTGTCTTCAAGCATCATCTGGAACTGTTGCAGTAAATAAGACATCACCTGTTCTTTGGCATCCCGCATTTCATTGCCATCTTTAAAATTATTGGCTGCCACCCATGTGTTAAAACGGGCTGTACCAAATAACATGGCTGCACTGACTTGTCCCCGTAATTCAGCAGGATCAGTTTTTTGCCCTTTTGGAGGGCGGCAAAATTCATTGGCCTGTTTGATAAACTCATCGGCACGCTCAAAAAATACCGCATTTAAAGCTTCTTCTTCCGTCACATCGGTAGCGTTAATTTTTTGAGACATGATCATTTCCAGCGACAAATTAAGACACACTATTATAGACAAAGCCTTGCTGAAACTAAACCTTTGCCTTAATCTAAAATAGCCTAAGCAAGTTGGAATAACCAAAATGTCAGATGCAATTGCGATCCAAAGCTTAAAAACCGATATTGCTTTACTACGCCAACACGTCTATCCACCGCAACATTTACAGCATGTGGAGGGTTTGCCGATTTATTATGGCCTGAAACATGAAGTGGATGAATATTATCGACAATGGCAGCCTTTGATTGAGAGGGCACAACAGCTTTGCCAGCCTTTTATGGAAGATAAGGTAGTGGATGCGATTCATTTACCCAGTCATTTAAATTTGCCGTTATTTTTCTTTCATGTTGATCGTATCCGAATCAATAAAACCCGCGCTAAAGAATCTAAAACCTTTCGGGGTGTGGCGGCACTGGTGGAAAAATGTGGGCAGTTTGATACCGACCAGATTTTTGCCATGCAGGAATGGCTGGAAAGTGATGATACGGCTGCTTTGGTGGCACATCGGGAGTTTATTGATTTACGGACTTATGTGTTCCAACATGGGCAGAGTGAATATACCCGAACCCGTTTTTATATGAATGGCATGATTTTAAGTGTTGAGCCGCATTTTGAATTGGTTGATGCACGGGATAAACCCCGTAAACAGCGTAATGATAGTTATAGTGATCCGATTGCGGATAATGGGACGTGGAAAATTTTTGGGAAATATCGCTGAATAGTCTAAGTCTAGTAAATATCTTTTTAGGAGTAGGGTATTAATTTTGATAAATAACTGCACAGCCACTAACATTATGTAAAGTTTAAATGTTTTCGCATAGGCGATTTCCTACTTTGTTTTCGGACAAAGTAGGCAAAACCATTTGTTTGGCTGATGATACTTCCTTGTATCACAGCCAAACAGGCGGCATCCATGCCGCCCATCACGATAGTAAATGCTGGTTTTACTTTGTTGTACTTGCTGCTTGGATTAGCTATATAAAAGAAACAATTACGCCCAAAAAATATCTTTATGAGAAAGCACCTGTAGCTTTTTATCTGCTTTTTTTGCCACATGCGGTTGCTGGGCTTTGACCCAGCCTAAAGCAAATAAAAATTCTGGCTTTTTAGAAACCTGTTGCTGGAAAATCTGCTCAGCCACGAACAGGTCATTATAAAAACCTAAATATTCCTGAATCGGTTGCAGCTTATCCAGAAATTGCTGCACCTGCTTTTCAGGATAAAGCCCAGCAGTAAAGTCAATGCAGTAACGCAGTTGCTTGACTCGCTTACGGGTACGATGTTGCTGTTCTACGGAAAGTTCAGGGAATTGGGCAGCATCTTTTAAAATTTTATGATAGAGCTTGGTCAAGCTTTTGCTAACCTGTCTGGATAATTTGTTTTTTGACTCATTTTCACTATAAATAAAACTGAGTAGAGATAAAAATAACTGTGTGGTTTGGGAGCTGCTTAAACGTGTTGCGATTTCAGGATCAGTGCTGGAACTTAATGCAAAATCAAAATCACAGACTTCCTTGATCAATGGAATGACGGAATCCTGAATGGCATCATGATCGCGTGATTGTCCCAATGCCCTAAAAATATCAGCTAACTCACTTTCCCAAGCAGGATTGATGTGTTCTGACCAATTGGAAAAATGTTTTAATGCTGAACGTAAACGGCGTAAACCCACCCGTGCCTGATGAATATGATCTGCCTCAGCCACGCCACCAGCAATGGCAGCCGCATTGGGTAGAATATGGTTTAGACTATTTTCAATCACCAATTTCAGTGCCTGTTCAGCCGATAGATTCGGATCTAATTTAAGTGATTTTTGCTTTGGTGGCAGGAGATGATTTTTTCTCCATAGCCAATAAATTGCCACGTTCTGCCTTGCTACGCACATCCAGCCAGAGTTGATATTTATCTACCCAGGTTTGAGCAAATTCAATTAAATCCTGAGCTGAACCTTGCTTGAGCTCAAACTCAACTTCACAGATTTTCGCCTGATCTTTGCCTGTACGAATTTCTCCATCATCCAGACAAACTTCAACCTGAGAATGATTAAACTCAAATACATGGTAAGTGCGCTGCACATTGGTTTGAAACTGCAATTGTAAATCGGCAGGTTCATTACCTAATATGTTACGCAACACATTTTGAACGGTTTGATTATGTTGATAATGTGATAAATCCAGTTCAGGTTCCTGTTCACATTTGCCTAATACAATATCTTCTTCAATCCTTTGTAAATGATTTTTACTGGCTGCCTTAAAGGTTTGTACCCAGCCATCTCCCTCCTGACGCAAGCGAATCGCCACATAATTTTTGGCAAGTAGACGATCAGGCGTATCGTAATATTTGGCCTGTAAATGAATTTTTTGTGCTTTGTGTTTATTTAGGGTCTGTAAAACACTTTTTTTCTTGGATTCAGGGAGTTGAAATTTAAGCTCGATTTCCATAACGTAATGGCTCCTGACCATTTAAAATAACCAATTGAAATGAGTATAGCCTGTTGATCCTGAAAATGACTGTTAAAGTTTTTTGAAGCTTGGATATGTTGTGACACCATAATTTTATTTTGTTCAAGAAATGCAGTAACGTATGATGAGTTTTTGTACGATTAGGACGATCATCAAATGAATGCACCAGCAAATATCACTCAGCCAGTGGAATTCGTATTACCGGTTAAAAATTATAATGAATTTTATCGCTTTTATTTAACTGAACACCGCAATATCAACAGCCGCCGTTTACATGCTGTCGGTAGCTCGCTTGGGATTTATTTCTGGAGTAAAGCCATTCGCCAGCGTAAGGCAAAATATTTGGCTTATGGTCTAGTATCTGGCTATGCCTGTGCATGGGTTGGGCATTTTTTCTTTGAACATAATAAGCCAGCCAGTTTTAAACAACCATTTTACAGCTTTATTTCTGACTGGAGAATGTTGTCTGATATCGTACGTGGTCGTTTGAGTTTAATTGATCGTAAATTTGATAAAATTGAGTCTTAATCTTAAAAATACTTATTAAAACGACATCAGGTGTCGTTCAGCTGCTTCGGCAGCTTTTTTATTACGAACTGTTCAAGTAGTATAAGAAAAAACAAGAGAAATCAAAAGAATGGAACAGCTTAACCCATCTGACTTAAAAGCAATATTACATTCTAAACGGGCAAATCTATATTACCTTGAATATTGTCGAGTGATGCAAAAAGATGGACGAGTGCTGTACTTGACAGAAGCCAAAAATGAAAACCAATACTGGAATATCCCGATTGCCAATACTACTGTGATTTTACTCGGTACAGGAACCTCCATCACGCAGGCAGCCATGCGAATGTTGTGTAGTGCAGGCGTATTGGTCGGTTTTTGTGGTGGTGGAGGAACACCGTTATTTTCAGGCAGCGAAGTAGAGTGGCTAACGCCACAAAGTGAATATCGCCCGACGGAGTACATGCAGGGCTGGATGAGTTTCTGGTTTGATGATGTCAAACGTTTGGAAGTGGCGAAAGCTTTTCAAGTGGCTCGTATCGAATTTATCCGTAAAATCTGGGCAAAAGATAAAGATTTAAAAGATGAAGGTTTTTATCTGGATGATGCGGATATTAGCCAAGCTTTAATCGGTTTTGAAAATAAAATTCCACATCAAACCAAAGTTGGTGATTTGTTACTTGCCGAAGCCATGACTACGAAACAGCTTTATAAAATTGCAGCAACTCGGTGCAAACTCAGTTTTGAGCGTAATCCTGAACAGGGCGATTTAGCCAATGACTTTCTCAATCATGGCAATTATTTAGCTTATGGACTCAGCGCAACCACACTTTGGGTGTTAGGTATTTCACATAGTTTTGCAGTGATGCATGGCAAAACCCGACGTGGGGCTTTGGTGTTTGATGTCGCTGATTTGATTAAGGATGCGGTGGTATTGCCATGGGCGTTTATTTGTGCCAAAGAGGGGATGACTGAGCAGGAGTTCCGCCAACAGCTATTGCAAAAATTCACAGAATATCGTTGTCTGGATTGGATGTTTGAGCAGGTGAAATTGCAAGCTTGCAAAAACTTTACTACAGGGGCGAGTGAATTATGATTGTCACCTTTATTTCTCAATGCGAAAAGAAAGCAATCCCTCGAACTCGTCGCGTGTTAGATGCCTTTGCAGATCGGATTGGTGATAACACTTGGCAAACGGTGATTACGGAAGATGGTTTGGTTGCTGTAAAAAATTTATTACGAAAAACTGCCAGTAAAAATACGGCTGTGAGTTGTCATCGAATTGCTACTCGTAGACGAACCGAATTGGTTTGGATTGTAGGGAATCGTAGCAAATTTAATCATAAGGGAATTGTGCCCGTGAATTTTACTACAAAGGAATTATTTATGGATTTACCTTTAGAAACAAAAACGATTTTAGCAAATACACATGGTCAGCCATTAAGCCAACATTTATTTGCAGTGGGTTATTTAGCACACCAAATTATTGAGCACTTAAAAATTGATAATAATAATATTGCTCAATCTGCATTTATTGCAGGAATTTTGCATGATATTGGAAAACTTGATCCACAATTTCAACAGTGGTTAAGTAAGAAATTAGATAAATCTGATGAAAATATTATTCTTCCTGAAGATGGTGTTCATATTGATACTAGTATTCGAGGTTTTAAAGACTTTTCCTTTGAGGATCACCCACGTCACAATGAAATATCTTGGTTACTTGCTGAATCATTATTAGCAAATTCTAAAAATCCACAAATTAATCAAATATTTCATTGTATTTATTGGCATCATACACGCCCTTATCGTAAAGATGATAAGTTTTTCAATAAAGCTGAAGGGATTGATAAAAAATTTAAAAACTCACTCACTGAAATCACTTTAGAAAAAGTGACTGATCAACTGGTTGCCGTTCTAAAAGATATTCAGCGTATTGGCGAAAATTTTAAAACTGATGAGTTTAATTTTGAAAATTTAGCACCAAAATGGTCATATACCTATCAGCTTACAAAAAATGACCTACCAAATTATAAGAATTATAATGATTTATCTGAGAAAATTTCTGAATTTGTTTCCGACATTCAACCAAATGCGTTAAATAATTTAGTCCGAATGGCTGTGATTAGTGCTGATAGAGTTGTATCTGCAATGTCGGTTGAGGATTTAAATGAATATTTAACAGAAGGTACATTACACCATGCCTTAGATAA
>JAXMGF010000011.1:0-46402 GCA_046347365.1 Acinetobacter sp.
CCGAATTAGCGCATTATGTCGAGCGTTTAAGTCATTTGCTTGATTTATATCCTGAGCCTGAACCAGCACTATTTGTAGCAGAACCAAAGCAAACAAATAATGAAGAACTTTACTTTGCCGAAGTCACTGAAGAGGAAATCTATCGGGCACAAGTATCGCATCACTATATTGGTGCGCTCCGCTAGCCGAATCTGTTGCAACTCTCTCATTTAATGCAACATAATGGTGAAAAGTTGTTCTGCGAAAATACAAGAATTGGGCTACACTATGCAGGTTTTGGTGATTCGACCTATAGGAATCTTTTATGCATATTGCAGCCCTGCATCAACCAAGTCAGGTTCAATTGAATCAACAAGGAAATTTAAAGCACTTCTTAACCATTGAAGGTCTTTCTAAAGAAAGCCTGACCAAGATTTTAGATACCGCACAAAGTTTTTTAGACGACAATAATAATTTGATTAACCGTCCGTTATTAGAAGGGCTGACGGTAATGAATCTTTTTTTTGAAAACTCTACTCGAACTCGCACTACATTTGAGGCAGCTGCAAAACGTTTATCTGCCAATGTCCTGAATATTGATATTGCACGCTCAAGTACCTCAAAAGGTGAAACGCTGCGGGATACGCTTTGGAATCTGGAGGCGATGGCGGCCGATATTTTTGTGGTACGTCACTCATCTTCAGGTGCCGCACATTTTATTGCCAAAGATATCTGCCCTAAAGTTGCCATTATTAATGCTGGTGATGGTCGCCATGCACATCCGACCCAAGCCATGCTGGACATGCTGACCATTCGCCGTGAAACCAAGAAACCATTTGAACAACTCAGTGTGGCCATTATCGGTGATATTAAACATTCACGGGTGGCACGTTCAGACGTTGCGGCATTACAAACGCTGGGCTGTAAGGATATTCGTGTGATTGCGCCGAATACCTTGCTACCTGTGGGTTTTGATGAGTATGGTGATCATGTGCGTTTATTTAACCAGATGGATGCAGGCGTGACAGACTGTGATGTGATTATTGCCTTGCGTATCCAGAACGAGCGGATTGATTCACCTGCCTTAGCGTCACAGTCTGAATTTTATAAAATGTACGGACTTAACAAAGAACGTCTGGCTTTGGCAAAACCTGATTGTATCGTGATGCACCCAGGGCCGATGAACCGTGGTGTTGAAATTGATTCCAGCATTGCCGATGGTGACCAGTCCGTGATTCTCAAGCAGGTCACCAACGGGATCGCGGTTCGTATGGCTGTATTGGCACTTGCAATGCAAGGACAATTACAGGAACAGGGTTTAATTGATGCGATTGCACTGTAAGGGATAGCTCACATGAGTATTGTAAAAATTGAAAATGTCCGTGTGCTCGATCCAATTCAAAAAACTGATCTGGTTAAAACAGTTTTTATTGAAAACGGAAAATTGGTTGAAGCCGTTGATCAGGTGGATGAAAGCATTGATGGGCAGGGTAAATGGTTGATGCCCACTATGGTGGACTTGTGTGCGCGTTTGCGTGAACCAGGTCAGCAGCAGCATGGCACCCTGAAGTCAGAAGGCAGGGCAGCCCGTGCCAATGGGATTCTGCATGTGATTACGCCACCAGATCTAAAGCCGATTGTGCAGGATAATGGTGCCTTGATCTATGGTCTCATTGAGAAAGTGCTGGCACAACTCGATGGCGGTATCTATTTGTAGATCATCGGCGCACAGACGCAAGGGCTCAATGGGAAGCAGCCAGCCAATATGGCGGGTCTAAAAAAAGGTGGTTGTACTGCCGTTTCCAATGCCAATGCTGCCTTTGAAAATGATGATGTGGTGATTCGTACCCTTGAGTATGCCGCTGGTTTGGGGCTGACGGTGGTGTTCTATGCGGAAGAACCGCAAATTGCCAAAGATGGTTGTGCGCATGAGGGCTTTATTGCCTCACGTCAGGGCCTGCCAATGATCCCTGCGATTGCAGAAACAGTGGCGATTGCCAAGTATCTACTGATGATTGAAGCGACAGGTGTTAGGGCTCATTTTGGCCTGTTGTCCTGTGGTGCGTCTGTGGAGTTGATCCGAGCTGCCAAGGCCAAAGGATTGCCTGTGACTGCCGATGTCGCCATGCATCAGTTACATTTAACTGAACAACTAACAGATGGTTTTAATGCACTTGCGCATGTGCGTCCACCGCTGCGTTCCGAACAGGACAAGGCATTATTGCGTCAGGGTGTGAAAGAGGGCGTGATTGATGCGATCTGTACCCATCATGAACCATTAAGCAGTTCTGCGAAAATGGCACCTTTTGCCGAAACACAGTCTGGAATCACCGCTTTTGATACTTATGTGGCACTGGGTGTGCAACTGGTAAACGAGGGTGTATTTGAGCCACTGGAATGGGTGGAAAAAGTCACTTCGATTCCTGCACAGGTGGCGAATATGTCACAGCGCTGGCAACAGGAGGCAGGTTGGGTGCTGGTTGATCCATCATTGCAATGGGTAGTTTCCAAAGCCTCAATTCTTTCCCAGGGGAAAAACACCCCATTGATTGGACAGCAATTGACAGGTAAGGTGATTGGTGTATTTGCCTGATAATTATCATAAAAGGCAGAATAAGTTGACTACACCTTATTCTGCTTTGTAAAATGTGATGTAAGTATTGTATTGAAAGTTTAGAGAACAGATTAAAAATAAGAAAAATTCATTAAAGTAATAACAAATAGCTCAGGCTCGGCTAATACGATAAAGCGGTTGAATGGAAATTGGAGTAAAGTATATGTCTATAAATCCAATCGAGTTACTTAAACAGAAAGTTTCATCGGTCATCGTCAATGACCAAACTTGCCTGGTCAATGAAAAAAATGCCATCTTATCAAGATTCTACCCAATTCTCTTAAGTCGTTTTTTAGCAAATCCAGAACTGATTGATCAACTTAAGGAAAAGCTAAGGCCTTGTCTATCTGATTTACTGGAAAATAATAATCAGGTGATCAATTCATTGCTTATACATCTTGCCGCTGGAAAACTTTCAGTTACAGAAGTAGAGACCACCTTAAATCGAGCAATTCCTAAAAGCTTGGCTGTGCTTTCAGCTGAGGTTGGCCATGAGGCCATCTATATTATTCATTATCTTAGGGAGCATAGTGTGTCGATTCAGGCACTGTTGCCTGTTTGGAGTGCCGAGGTGCTTTTACCTTTAAATCAGCTTGAATTAAACGAGCCTGAACAGCCAGAAGAACCCTTGCCAGAAATGCCACCTGAGCCTCATAGGCATCATCGAATTTTCCCATTTTTTGCCCTGTTTGTTGCCAGTTTTTCACTCATTTGGTTATACCAGTTAGTGAGGTGAAAGATGGGGACATGTGATTCACTGGCAGATAATGCAACAGAAGAGTGGCGTTTTAAAAACCGCAGTATTGAATTTTCAGTAAGCCCTTAACCAGTTATTTAAGCAATGCTTGAAAGGCGTTATGGCGACATAACTCCTTTTATTTTGACCATTTGCTTTAGCTATTTAATTATAAATAGGACTGTTTAAAGTAAAATAAAGGAAAAACTCGAAAATAGGCTTTTAAATTGAGTAGAATACGCCCGAAAAAAACAAGACAAGAGGGTGATTCAAAATGAACAAGTTTTTTATATTTACAACTTTGACAACGACAATGTTATTGGTGGGTTGTAATAAATTAAAGCCAACTGAGAAAGCCGAAGATGCCGCAACGGCTGCTTCCGAGTGGAGCTGTACCAATCAGGAAAATCTCAACCATATTCAGGCGGCGTTGAAAAAAGAATATTTAAAACAGATTGACCGTAGTTTAAGACAAAGTGACTACCAGTCTGACTATGACATTCTTGATAAAATCAACAAGGGACTCAAGTTTGAAATTACCAATGTGCGTACTTTAGAGGCTGAGAGTGGGGAAGCATCAACAACCAAATTAAACTGCGAAAGCCAGTTGGTGATTTCTTTCCCGAAAGGCTTACAGAAACGTGCAGAAAATGCCTATCTTGAAGAACAAAAATATCAGGGTGATGGGGAGTGTGAAGAGAGTTGTAAGCCATATACCCTGAATGATCATTTTTCCGATAGCGAATATCCGCTCAGTCTTGAAGATGACCAATTAAAAGGCGAGTTCTTGTATGACCTCACCAAAACAGATAAAGATGGATTGGTCTTTAATATCCCAAGTCAGAACGCTGTGATTGAGGGTGTGGTGTTTATGGCAACAAGGGCGGTGCAGTATGTTGCTTATTTAAAGGAAAATCAGCGGATTGAAAAAGAAGGGGCAGCATATCAACAAGAGTATGATGCCAATGAGTCTGCTCAAACTGACTTGGCACAAAAAGCTATGGATGTGCGTAAAAAAGAGTTAGATGCTGAAAAAGCCAAACAGGTTGAGCGTTTAAATCAAGCCTGGGATCAATTTACGCCTGAGCAAAAAGCACAATTGCAGCAGGACCAGTCCGACTGGTTTGAAAAACGCGATGTGGACTGTAAGGTGCTGTCACAAAAGAGTGTCTATGATATTGCTGAAAAAGATATGGAAACCTATCAAAAGCAGGCACGGTACTGGAATGATGCAATGCGTCAGCAGAATCAGGATATGCAATATACGCAATGTTTCACCAAGCGTACGGTTGAGCGTGTGGTTTACTTGAATAATGTGTTTAATTAACAGGTCTTTTTTAACTTTTAAACAGGTTGATTGAGATTTTTGCATAAAATCGAGCTATCCATAGCTCGATTTTATTTCTTGTATTTCATTTTGCTATGCTTGAGCAAATTTCCTGATAGAGAACTGCTATGAAAATCACCATGATTGGTTCTGGGCGTGTGGCAACCCATTTGGCTTTGGCATTACAGCACCAGCACCAGATTGTGCAGGTCTTTAGCCGTCAGTTGGCCCATGCAGAAAAGCTGGCGCAGCAGCTTGATGCACAGGCAATCAGCAGTCCAGCCCAGCTTGATCCACAGGTTGATCTGGTGATTGTTACAGTGAGTGATCAGGCCATTTCTGAGGTCGTTCAGGCAATTACTGGATATTTACCACAAAATCTGATTATTCATACTTCGGGTAGTACCAATCTGACAGTCATTGAAGATATGCATGCACGGGCAGGCGTATTTTACCCCCTGCAAACCTTTAGCTTTGAGCGTGAGGTGGACTGGCTGGAAACACCATTATTTGTGGAAGCAGCCCAGCAGCAAGACTTGGAAACTTTAATACAATTGGCAAATAGCCTAAGTAATCGAGTTTATCAGTACAATTCCAAACAACGCCAAACTCTGCATCTGGCGGCAGTGTTTGCCTGTAATTTCAGCAATTATTGTTATGACATGGCGCAACAGATTGTTGATGCTGAACAGGTCGATTTTAGCCTGCTTTATCCCCTGATTCTGGAAACTGCGGACAAGGCTACAAAAAATAACCCAAAAACCATGCAAACTGGGCCTGCCATGCGGGGTGACCAGAATATCCTACAGATGCATGGTCAGTTGCTGGCCAGAGCAGACCGTAAAGATTTACAGGACATCTATGCATTGTTGAGTGAAGGAATTTTTAAACGTCACCAAATCAATGGATGAGTTGAGCTTTATGAATAAGCCTGTCATCTAGGCTGAAGCGTTTGGATATTCCAGAATGCATTAATGCAATCGAACATATTCAGCATAGTAAATGTTGCCTTAATTTCCCAGACTGTTCCAATATGTGCCACGAAACCACCAGTATCGGGCTAACCGATTCAATTGGTTTGGGTAAAGGCACAGTCACGCTGGATGACATGGCAATTGAGATGGCAAAAAAGGTCAATCTCACTTTGGCAAGTTTCTGCCGTGGCGATGGTTTTGTTTTATATACTGAATAAATCTTAAACATTTGTTGTTGAGCTGATACCTAAAACAACATGATATGTGTAGGATAAGCTAACTGAACTCATCCATTCCGAAAAATTATGAATATATCTTTAAGACCACAACCTGTGATCAACAATCTTTCAGGTGAGAATGCCCTGTTTATTGTGTTGGGCATCAATACCAATCCTGATCATTCAGAAATTATTGACTTTCTGGCCAATTTCTCCGCTTTGGTACGTAGCCTGACCAACCGTTTTCCGCATGGGAACTTCAGTGCTTCGGTGGGGATTGGTTCGCATGCCTGGGACCTTTTATTTCCCGAAATGAATAAGCCTAAGGAGCTTGTGCCGTTTCAGGAACTCAAGGGACCTCGACATACAGCGGTTGCAACCGCAGGGGACCTGTTTTTTCATATCCGTGCCAACCAGATGGCGATTTGCTATGAACTGGCTTCCATTCTGCATGAGCAGTTAAAGGAACATACCTATCCAATCAGCGAGACCAAGGGCTTTAGATACTTTGATGGTCGTGCCATTCTTGGTTTTGTGGATGGTACGGAAAACCCTGAACATGAAATTGCCAAGGACATTGCCTATGTCGGACAGGAAGATGCCGAGTTTCTTGGTGGTAGTTATGTCTTTATCCAGAAATATCTGCATAACATGGAGATGTGGAAAAGCCTGACCACTGAAGAGCAGGAAAAAGTGATTGGTCGAAAGAAATATGATGATGTTGAACTGGGTGATGATGTGAAGCCTCAAAATGCACATAATGTGGTGAGTAAGGCACATGATGCAGAGGGCAACGAGTTAAAAATTCTAAGGGCCAATATGCCATTCTCTAACCCAACCGAGGGGGAATATGGCACATTTTTTATCGGTTATTCACGTTCGTTCAACATTACCAAAACCATGCTGGAAAATATGTTTCTTGGCAAAGAAAATGGCCACATTGATCGTTTACTCGATTTTAGTACTGCGGTTTCAGGTAGTCTGTTCTTTGTACCG
The DNA here is from genome assembly GCA_046347365.1 of Acinetobacter sp. Lineage (GTDB taxonomy): Bacteria > Pseudomonadota > Gammaproteobacteria > Pseudomonadales > Moraxellaceae > Acinetobacter. The sequence continues at coordinate 6,845 of JAXMGF010000011.1, forward strand.
ACTTTTGATTTTCTGGACGATTTGGCTGAGTAAAACGTATTTTGGCTTTATAAAAGGGTGTGGTGATTATCACACCCTAGATATCTCAGCATTTTAGGTATAAGGACAGATAGCAATCTGTCGGATGTAAATGTAATACTGGTTTAATTGATTTTCTTAAACAGGAAATCATTAATTTTATGACCCGATTCAATACCACGGCGCTCGAACTTGGTAACTGGTCGCCATTCAGGGCGAGGGTAGCTTTGACCTTTACCTGCCACATTTTCCAGATTCGGGCGATTATCCAGAACGTCCAGCATCCATTCTGCATATGGTTCCCAATCGGTTGCCGCGTGGAATGTACCACCCAGCTCCAGCTTTTGTTCAACCAACTGCATGCGTTCATGAATTACAAAACGGCGTTTAAAGTGACGTTTTTTCTGCCACGGATCAGGGAAATACAGTTGTACACAGTTAATGCTATTGTCAGGCATTTCACGAAGCACCTGAATGGCATCTGCATCCAGTACCCGTAAATTCTTTAACCCAGCCATACCAGCTTCATAAACGCATTGTGCGATACCAGGAACGTGGACTTCAATACCGACAAAATTACGTTCAGGATTGGCCTTTGCCATAAGCACCAGTGAACGCCCCATACCAAAACCAATTTCCACAGTCAGTGGGCGTTCTGGCTGTTCAAAGTGCTGACGCAGGTCGCCAACAGGATATTCCAGAATTAAGCCACGATAATCTTCGAGCGCAGTACGTTGAGATGTGTTGAGTGGAGCTGAACGACGCATAAACGTCACAATTTCACGGTGCTCAGGTAAATTGTCGAGTTCCGTAATTTGCGTTTCTAACTGATCGTTTGACATGATTCTGGAGATATAAATATAGAAATGCCGTATTGTAAGTGTTCAGTTGATCAAGTCAAATTTTTAGTGAGATTTTGACACGATATCGTCATCTTTCACACTTAATATCTGGATAGAATTTTTATCAATAGCACATCAATGACAACTTAAAATGCTTAAAAAATGGAAAAACATACTTTTTTGCAAATCAGTAACAAACAAAGCTTGAAAGTTTGGATGAAGCATTTTAAAACATTAATGTTAGATAACAAGGATCAAACATGAAGTTGTATTATTCACCAGGTGCCTGCTCATTGGCAGCCCATATTATTTTAAATGAAATAAATGTAGATTTTGATTTAGAACGGGTCGATTTAAAAACACATAAAACTTCAAAAGGTGCAGACTATTACGAAATTAATCCAAAAGGTTATGTTCCTGCTCTGGAAATCAACCCTGGCTTGATCTTAACTGAAAATGTGGCCATTTTACCGTTTTTGGCACAGCACGATCCAAAACAGGATTTAATTCCTCCATCAGGCATGGGGCGTGCAAAGGTGCTTGAATGGCTGGGCTACCTTAATTCAGAACTGCATGATGCCTATGCTGTATTTTTCACGGGCAAATTGACCGATGATGAGAAAAACAGGGCCTATGCGGAAGTTGATCGTTTATTGAAATATATTGACAACTATCTGGCTGAATCAGAGTGTGATTATTTGGTGGATGATAATTTTGGTCCAGCAGATGCGTATTTATTTGTACTTACAAATTGGTCAAATCATATTGAACATGATTTAACGCCATATCCAAATATTGTTGCCCTACGCAACAAGGTGGCTGAGCGTCAGTCTGTACAGATTGCCATGCGTGATGAGGGCCTGTTCGCTTAATTCTAAAGTGTACGCATAAAAAAGCCTCTGTGACCAGAGGCTTTTTTACATCAACCCATCTTATTGTTGAGCTTTTTCTTTCACATCCGCAGCACCTGACTCTACCGCACCAGCAACTTTAGCAGTTGCATCACGTGCAGCAGCTTCAGTTTTAGCAGCAGCTTCAGCAGTTGCATGAGCAGTATGATCAGCAGCAGCATCGATTTGATCACCCGCATTATCAACCGCAGTTGCAACATTGTCAGTCGCAGTTGCTGTTGCGTCTTTGATGTCAGCACCAGCCTGTTCAGCAGCGTTTTCTAAATGTTCGCCAGTAGTTGCCCCAGTTTCAGGCGCTTTATCTTTATTACAGCCTACAAGCGCAACAGTAGCAGCGAGACCTAATGCAACAAGTAATTTATTCATTTTTCGTTCCTTTTCTTTGTGGCATCCAATACTATATGGATAGCCAAAATATAAACATAAAAACGTTGACGAATAAAGTTGAAAATTTGTTGATAACTTGTAAAAACACGCACTTACATTTTTGAAATGTAAATGCGTGCACATGTTTTTAGATTATTTTAAACATCAGAGCGAATCATATAATCAAAAGCGGATAGAGACGCTTTGGCACCTTCACCTGTCGCGATGATGATTTGCTTGTATGGTACGGTGGTACAGTCACCCGCAGCAAATACACCTTTGACATTGGTTTCATTACGATCATTGATCACAATCTCACCACGATTGCTGAGTTCAACCGCACTGTTCTTCAAGAAATCTGTGTTTGGCAATAAACCAATCTGCACAAAGATTCCTGCAAGCTCAACTGTATGCTCAACATCAGTCGCACGATCTTTATATTTCAATGCAGTGACTTGTGAACCATCTCCCACAACTTCAGTACTGAGCGCATTCAAAATCACAGTGATATTGGGCAAGCTGTTTAACTTGTCTTGCAACACTTGATCTGCACGAAGCTTGGTATCAAACTCAACCAACGTCACATGTTCCACAATCCCTGCAAGGTCAATCGCTGCTTCTACACCAGAGTTACCACCACCAATCACCGCAACACGTTTGCCTTTGAATAATGGGCCATCACAGTGTGGACAGTACGCCACACCACGGGTACGGTATTCTGCTTCACCCGGTACATTCATTTCTCTCCAACGTGCGCCTGTTGAAAGAATAATGGTTTTAGATTCAAGCTTAGCCCCATTTTCCAATTCAACTTCAACCAGACCATTGGCGGTTTGATCTGCACCTGTGATCTTGCTGACACGTTGTAAATTCATGATATCCACACCGTACTCACGTACATGGGCTTCCATATCTTGAGCGAACTTCGGACCTACAGTTTTTTGAACCGTGGTGAAGTTTTCAATGTCCATAGTATCCATGACCTGACCACCAAAGCGTTCAGCCACGATACCTGTTTTGATCCCTTTACGTGCTGCATAGATCGCTGCTGTACCACCTGCAGGACCACCACCAATCACCAATACATCAAAAGCATCTTTGGCATTGAGTGCTGCGGCATCTTTTTCAGCTGAGTTGGTATCTAACTTCGCCACGATTTCTTCCAAAGTCATACGACCTTGTCCAATATGTTCATTGTCTTGAAACACCATCGGTACAGCTAAGATTTTGCGTTCTTCAACTTCTTCTTGGAAGAAACCACCATCAATCATGGTCGCAGTTGCATTCGGGTTATAGATTGCAATCAAGTTGAGTGCTTGAACCACATCTGGACAGTTATGGCAGCTCAATGAAACAAACACATCAAAGTTTGCTTTTAAGTTTAAGCCTTTGATCTGGTTCAAGACTTCATCAGAGACTTTAGGCGCGTAACCCGATACTTGTAATAAAGCCAAGATCAAAGAGGTAAACTCATGTCCCATCGGTAAACCAGCAAAGAACACACGTGGTTGTTCACCTGCTTTAGCTACACCGAAACTCGGACGGCGAGCGTTTGAACCGTCAAAACGCGCCGTAACCTGGTCAGAAAGTTCTGCAATTTCAGTCACGAGTTCTTTGATTTTTGCAGCTTTGTCTGATTCATCTAAAGCAGCAACTAACTCGATTGGACTTTCTAAACGTTCTAAGTAGGCTTTTAACTGGGTTTTAATATTTTGATCTAACATGTATTTCTCCAAATTCTAAGCAGTTCAAATCAGCTAAATTTATTCAATGAAGCCATAGTACGAAAAAATAATGAATAGGTAAAACAGTATGTTTTTATAAATTTAATCGGATTTTTGAATTTTAATATATATTTGTGGAACTTTTGTGCGTATATGAGCATAAAAATTTGAATCAAATAGAACTTCGTTATATAACTGCAATTATTTCATAGCATATATAAGGAAGCAGCAAATGGTATTGGCTAAACGTGGTATTTATCAACACCTACAAGGGTCAAATTTATCAGGTATTTAATGTTGCTAGACATAGCGAAACTGAGGAACAACTTGTTGTATATCAATGTTTATATGGTGATTATTCAATGTGGTGCGTCCATTATCGATGTTTGTTGAAACAGTTGAACTTGAAGATGGGCAAGTCATTCCACGTTTTAAATTAATACAAGCGACTTAAATTTGAACTTTTGCTTTTGAGCATTACGGAAGAGACAAGACATGACGAGCACCGTTTTTCTACAACGTATTGCTGATTTATATGATGAATTAAAGCAGCGATGCTCGGCAGTCTGATCGTTTAAGACGTTACCGAAATATTGAAGCAGAATCTGCTAAGTTACTTGAGTAATGCTGGACCTAAAGCAGATTCTGTGGAAATTGGAACATCGACTGGATATTCAACCTTGGCGGTTGGCTGAAGCTGCAAAATCGGTCGGAGGTAAAGTTCAAACCCTAGAGATCAATGCTTTCCGAAGTGCTCAAGCCAAGAAATATGCTGAAGAATTGGATTAGAGAGTTTATTGATTTTTGGGTGGGCGATGCCTGTGATTTCACGGCACAAGCGACTGAATCCTGAGATCTAATTTTATTGGATGCAGAGCGTGGCTATATGTGAGTTACTGGAATGATTTAAAACGTCTATTGCAGTTCTCATGGGTAATAATTTTGATCGTTGATAATATGATTTCGCATGCTGCTGAGGTCAAAGATTTTCTTGAGTTGATTAAAGCAGATGAAAATTATATGAGCACTATTTTACCTGTAGGTGCAGGTTTATGTCTGGTTGTCTTGAAGTAGATACCTCTGATCTTGGATAAGCTTGAGCGATAGCTCTGCGGACTACAACCTATCACTTTTGTTAAATGCACGGGTAAAGTTATAGGGTTCGAATAGCCTAATTGTAAGCAATATGGGTGATGGTAAAAATTTGAATTTTCTAATAAATCAATTGCTCGCTCAGTACTAATTTTTGCTTCAAAGCTTGAAATTCAACGCCTTGTTGCTGCAAATAACGTTGTAAAGTTTTTGTAGAAATATTTAGAACTTTAGCGCATTCAGTTAAGGTCGGCACTTGATTGGCTTGTCTTAGCATCATGCTGACCCATTCAACAATTTCGCCCTGATGGTAAATTTTTTGAATTTGTTCCTGACAACGTTGTTCAACCACTTTTAGGCTATGAGCATCCGCCAAAGGTAAGGGCAGTGCCAGTTGTTGCTGATCAATCACAACGCGTATACCTGACATCCATGTGTAATTAAAATAAAAATTTGCTTTAACGAGATGTATATAGCGTTCAGCATAAACAGGCTCGGGTATACTTAAATAAATTTGGTAACGTTGTAATTGTTGTCCTGCAAGTTCTAATAAGCTGTAATAAAATCCAACGGCAATTGCTTCAATATGAAATGCTAAACATTGCTTATTCATTTGCAAGATGGGTTCAAGTAATAACTCAACCTTATGTTGATGAGTTGGAAATTGAATCGATAGCTTAAAGCTCGGCATAATTAGACGAAAATATTGTGCGATTAATCTCAATGCATGTTCTAAATTTGGACTGGTCATTAATGCATATCCAACCAAACTATGCGAACTGAGTTTTAGATTTTTACCGAGTTCAAAAGCCAAATCTTCTGTATTAGGTAGGCTCAGGCCAAGTGCAATAAATTGTTCAATTTGTTGAATTGATAAAAGCTCAGTTTTAGAAAGTTCGTTATGAAATGCGTTTAATACCTCATTATCATATTGATGAGTACCAATCAGAATTTCGATCAACCGCAAATAATAACGAGACGGAATAACAGGGATTTGCTGTTTTTGCACAATAAAAAACCACTAAAGTCTTAAAATGATAATATCAAGTCTTAAAATGATAATATAGAGTGACTGCAAAAGAACACAATCAATTCAAGCAAAACATTTTGTGTTTGATTGAGGAGTTTCTAATGAATATGCATACTCAACTGGATGTAGAGCAAGCAACAACAACTTTTAAAGATAAAAAACGTCATTTGTGGTTATTGGGTTTGGCAGTACCGACTATTGCAATGAGTGGTTTAGCGGGTTATCAATTTGGACCGAAAAAAACCAAAAAATTCTTTGCCTCTTTTGGTCCATTATTTATTCATGGTGTTATTCCTGCATTGGATAAGTTAATTGGTGAGGACAAAGAAAATCCGCCACTTGATGCGATTGCAGATTTAGAAGCTGATCCATATTATTCTCGAATTGTTAAACTTTTTATTCCATTGCAATATGCGACCAATATTTACGGCACTTATTTGGCAAGTCGTAAAGGTACATCACTTGCAGATCAAGCGTTATTGGGTACGTTGGTGGGGATGGTGAATGGTATTGCCATCAATACGGCGCATGAATTGAGTCATAAAAGTGGTCGTCTCGAACATTATTTATCACATTTGGCATTAGCTCCATCGGGCTATAATCACTTCCGTATTGAGCATCCATATGGTCATCACCGCCGTGTTGCAACGCCAGAAGATCCAGCATCATCTCGACTTGGTGAAACTTTCTGGAAATTTTTACCGCGTACAGTGATTGGTAGTTTCAAATCTGCGATCGAAATTGAGAAAAACCGTTTAGAGCGTAAAAAATTACCATTCTTCTGTAAAGAGAATGAATTGATTCATGGTTGGGCGATGTCTGCTGTGTACCATGCCGCTATGTTTAGCAAATTTGGAGTGCGTTCAGTACCATTCCAAGTGACACAGGCTGCTTATGCGATTACTTTGTTTGAATCAGTAAATTATATTGAGCATTATGGTTTAAAACGTGAAAAGAAAGCCAATGGTCAATATGAGCGTACTTTACCTGAGCATAGTTGGAACAATAACAATGTAGTGACTAACTTGTTCTTGTATCAATTACAGCGTCACTCAGATCATCATGCAAATCCAACACGTAGCTTCCAAACGCTACGTCATTTTGAAAATGCACCACAGTTACCAGCGGGCTATGGAGCGATGATTTTACCAGCCTTTATTCCTTCATGGTGGTCAAAAATTATGGATGATCGAGTTGTAGAGCATTACAAAGGCAATATGGAGAAAATTAATATTCATCCAGACGCAAAAGAAAAAATATTAGAGAAGTATGCTGAACAAGTTGAAGTCGAAGCTGCTTAATAAATTTAAATAAAAAAACCAGCCTTAACATAGGCTGGTTTTTTATTTATCCGAATAGCCGTAAAACCTCGGGGTTTAGCCCGAGGATATAAGGCTGCAATCCGCTAGTCCCCCTTGTGGGGATTGGCTAGGATTGCTAAAAACATTTGAATCTAGTAATCCATGTGCTATGATAATTACGTTGTATATTTTTAGTCAGCAGACTGATACAACACGAAAAAAAACAGTTTTCCCCATTGTAATCCGTGCACTCTTTGCAATCCGAAAGGTAGGACTACATTGGAATAAGAAGCAGAGAACTATAGTATCTGTTTCGTGGCAGGACATTGCCATCTAGCAGTAGGAATCCCCGTCCTTTAGGTCGGGGAGGATGTCAAGAGGCTAAAAGATAAAGTCGTTTAAAATGAAGATCAAACTCAAGGTATTTATGGACAAAAGCAGTCTTATCGGTTGTGCGTAGCAAATTGTCATACACAAATTCTGGAACAGGGTGATAAAGCTCGGCTGTGCCATTGCTGTAAAAAATTTTTAAATAGCGTGAAGAAATATCATATTTCCAAGAGGTTACAACAACAGTTTTTTCCATATATTTGCCCCCATTTCAGTTTGATCATTTAGTACATACAAAAAACTCTTTATGTTTCATAATTTGACATTACTCCATGTAATGCAGGCTGACAATTGATAAATGAATTTCGTTATAAATTTATAAGTATAAGAATTGTAAAAAATTTACTATTGAATTGAGATCGATGTATCGCAAAAAGTGAGCAAATGACAAATAAAAAGAAACCACTCTTTTAGAGTGGTTTCTTTTCAACATTGTTAAATCTAAAAATTAGATTTTACCAACGAGGTCGATCGATGGAGCAAGAGTCGCTTCACCTTCTTTCCATTTCGCTGGGCAAACTTCGCCTGGGTGGCTTGCTACGAATTGAGCAGCTTTAAGCTTACGTAAAGTTTCTGAAACATCACGTGCAATTGCATTGTCATGAATTTCAGCAGTTTTAATTACGCCTTCTGGGTTGATGATGAACGTACCACGTAAAGCTAAACCAGCTTCTTCGATATGCACATCAAAAGCACGTGTTAATTGATGTGTAGGATCACCGACTAATGGGAATTGAGCTTTACCTACAGCAGGAGAAGTTTCGTGCCATACTTTGTGAGAGAAATGGGTATCAGTTGTTACGATATAAACTTCTGCACCAGCTTTTTGGAATTCTGCATAGTTTTCAGCAGCATCTTCAACTTCTGTTGGACAGTTGAATGTAAATGCGGCAGGCATGAAAATAAGAACAGACCATTTACCTTTAAGATCAGCGTCAGTGACTTGAATGAATTCACCGTTACGGAATGCATCAGCTTTAAATGGTTTAACTTCAGTATTAATTAAGCTCATCATTGTCTCCATGATTGAGGTTTTATTGAGAGGCTAATGCCTTACTTGTTTACGAGGTCAAGAATAAATAATTTTTAGTTATTGGGGAAATAGTATTTTTACATGACTAAAATCGGAAAATTGAATGAATCAATATAAAACGATTTTCACCCTAAGATATAAGCTTATTTGACTCCAACAAGATGAAGTAAATATGACGAATACCTAAACTAACTTGTATAACAACATGCAGTCTATAGTATTAAAATTCAAGGGTAAAATTGAAAAAATCTAAAAATATATAAAAACAAAGATATATAGCTAAATTCTAAAAATATAACGCCAATCTCAACTTAAAATATTTGAATTTTATAATTTGAAACGACCTCATTCGAGTCTGGACAAAATGACTCCAGATGAGTTTTACTATGACCAGCTACCACAACAAAATAAGGTAGCTTAACTAGAGCAGAATATCACTTATAAATAAGCTTTTAGTTGTTCAAACAAGTGGGACCACCTCTTGCCGCAGGCGTTGAGATTATTCGGGTGGGGATGTTCCTTAATGCCAAATATGGGATTCTGTTAACATGTTAGTTCAGCTTTAAATAGTCCTAAACATATCTGATCTTTAGGATGTATGATTTAGCTAAACTTAATAATAAGCCCAAACAGGATTTGGGCTTATTAGGTTGAGTTAAGGTTTATATAAACCATGATCAACAAGGTGCTGGCGCAGGATTCGTCGCAATTCCAGAATTGCTTCTGGCGTTTCCTGAATCGAGTGGCCGCCATGAATGATTTTTTCAGAAACAGCACCATCTAAATGGGCGCTTTTATAAGGCACAATCCCGTCAGTAATTACATTAGGGTCGTCACTCTTGGTGATGTTGCCCATAATTGAATGGAACACCAGACCTTTTTCTGGTGGAATATTGGCAGTCAATTCCATGAACTTGGACTTTTTGCTCAAATCACTTGGACCATTCTGAATCACGTCATTGGTTAGGGTTTTTACGAAATCTTTCAGGTCAACATCATCACTGGTCAAGGTATCTGCCAATGTGGTAAGGAATGTTGCAGGCAGGCGAATAATCTTACGTGCAGCCAGAGTAAACCAGCGATCCGCATAATCTGTCCCACGATGTGGTGCGGCCAGGAAAATGGCACGGTCAAAGTTGGTGATCGGTTTCATTTTCAGCCGTTCACCAATCACGGGATCCTTTCTCAAGCGGGTCTGTTGGAGATTGTTCATCATCGCCAGGGCCTGTTTGGAAATGTCGGCATCACTGACCAGTAAACGACTAATAATTCCGCCCATACTATGTCCAATCAAAACAGCGTCTTTCGCAGCCACATCTTTAGGATTGACGGTGGAAAAGGCTTGCTTGAGCAGGGCATAAATCTGGAAACGGCTTTCCAGAATCGGCATGTTGGTTGAATAAAAAACTTGCCACACCTGATAATGTTCACGTAGTACAGCATCCCCCATAATGTCGTTGGTCACGGCAATCCATGCTTCAGGGCTACTGGCCAGACCATGCACCAGTACAATGATCTTCTTGTTGGGATTGTAGGGTTCCAGCATATAGAGATGCGGCATGGTTAAATGCTGGTCACGGTCAATCAGCGTTAGGTATGCTGCCGCACCCAGATTATTTTCAGCCAGCCATAAACCATAGGGTGCGGAAAAATTGGCAGCTAATGAATACGGCTGGCCTGCGATATTGACCTTGTCAATGCTATACGGGTCATAGACCTTAATCTCAAATTCAGGGCTGGTTAAAACATCATTCACTGAAGCGGTTGGTTTTTTCGGCTGGGCAATAATGGTTGCCGCCAGATAACGGGCCTTGTGAATGTTTGGATTAGTACCTTTTGGATAATGATAGGTTAAAGGGTCAAGAATATATTTATTGTCATGCTGTGATGCATCACCAGAGGGAAATACCGCAACAAAGTCGGAGCCGAAACCGTCACGGCGGTTAATGGCCCTTAAACCAGAGAAATTCATGTTATAGCTTGAAATAAACTTCTCAAGCTTCATGTCCTGTAACCGTTGATAGGACTGAATATCAACGGTATAGGTGCTGTTAGCAATCTTAATGGTTGGGGTGATATTGGTGGTGGGATTTCTTAGACTATGCACATTGACCAATTGGGTCAGCGCCTGATTGTAAAAATCCCGAATCTGAACCTGTCGGTTATCAAAAATCCGTTCCTGTGGCTTTCGGGAGGTTTTAAATAAATAGGCATAACTATAGCGGATACTTTTATCCAGATTTTCCAGTTGTTGGTCTAGACAGTTCTCATAATTTTTCTGGATAATTTTTTGGTCATCTTCAGACTTATGTTTGGTCAGCTTACTTATTTTACATTCAGATGAATCTGAAAGTGCCATGGATTTGGCCAGATAAAGTTCACTTGCTGTTGAGAGTAACTGTTCATCCAATATTTGTGGAATTTTATGTAGGTCGGCAATACATTCATTCGGTGTCTGTGAACAGACTCTGGCTTCCTTGCCCGACATGGACAGGACATTGAGGCTGGCTTCGCTTAATTTTTTCTGGGTTAAAATACTGTTACGTTCATTGGCAATGGTGACATCAATCGCCTGTTGTTTAAGGCTGACTACCTGACAACCGCTCATGACCATCGTGCTCAGCAGGGTAATAATAAATAGGCGACAATTTGGAGTAAATGCTAGCATCGGAATTCAGCAAATTAAGTACGAAGATTAGAGCTATAATACGAAAAACGGTTGCTTTTTCAATCGGTATAAAAAAATAGACTGCTTAGAGCAGTCTATTTTTACAAAAAATCTGGATCAGTTTAGCACTTGCCATACATTCCAGCGTTTACCAGATTCCACTTCGCTAATAAGGCGGTCAGCCACTTCAGCTTCATCTGGATATTTCACTTTATAGTTCTTTAAGGTCTGGATGGCATTTTTCTTTTGTTCTAACCAAAGAAAGTTGTTTGCGGCAGAAAGATAGGCTTCCTGTACACCACCTTTAATGGCCTTGTCTAAATATGGAATTGCCTCACGCTGACCGCCGCCTTCAGACAAACCAAACCCAAACCAGAAGTTGGTTTCAGGGTCATTTGGACTGATCGCCAGAATACGCTGTGCATAATTCAGGGATTTGGTGGTGTACGCTGTTCCGAGGTCCATATTGCGTGCCATCACACTGGCTTTAAAGGCACGGGTCAACACATCCAGTGATGCATTTGGCTGTTCGGCTAGAGCATCCAGCTTTTGTGTGGTTTCTTTTAATTTAGCTTCGTAACCTTTACGTTCCTGACGGTCAGGGAAACGTGGTGGATAGTGACGGGCCTTGCCTTCAACCAGTTGCAGGAAATCATCAATTTCAGTCACATCAACTTCATTATCGCCTGCAAGCACGGCATATCTCATGTTGCGCTGTTTGCTGTTGACCGTTGGCACAATCAGTTTGTTCACTTCAAGTGTGGTTGATTTTGATGGGTCATTCTGTAGGCTTACCACCATTTTGGTCACAGGCTGTGCTGCTGCATCCTTAATTGCAAGCTCAAAACTTGGTGGCGCATCATAATTAAATGGATTCAAAGCATAAAAAGGTGGTGTTGGGTCTGGTTCTTTAAAAACAAAAGGTTGGGGTGCCGCAACTTCTTTTTTTACAGGAGGTGGTGTACTACATGCAGTTAAAACAGAAGTTGAAAGTACAAGTAATGCCAAAGGCTTAAAATTCATGCTTTACATCCATTAATTTTAGTGAATTAACTAGGTCGGTCGTTGGTTTTACCAGTCTAGGAAAAGCAAAACCAACTTGCAACGAGAAGCTTGTTACATTTCTTTATAAATAAGATCTATTGATCGTCATCTCTTGATTATGTGGCAGATGTTTTGGTTTGGGCTTCACATTCACGTCTAACTTCTTCAATGATTTTGAGTTCTTCTTGACTAAATGGCTGGGTCTTCTGGTTTTGACCCTTAAATGTTGGGTCCAGTAGCGAGAGGCGCTGGCAAAGGGTATTCATGCGCTTTTCATTTTGCTGCATCCGATCCAGTAAAACACGAATACCTTCTAAAATTGGGTCTGACTGATCCTGAGTGGTGGCATAAGGCTGGAAACCGATGCTTTCAGCATAATCACGGCGGCGTGCTTCATCCTGCTCAATCTGGGTTTTATCCTTGAAAATGTATCGTGCAGGGCTGCCAACGGCGGTTACGCCCTCAGGAACTTCTTTGGTTACTACCGCATTTGAACCGACTTTTGCACCTTTATGGACGGTAAAGGGACCGAGGATTTTAGCACCTGCGCCCACCACCACACCATCTTCAAGCGTGGGGTGGCGCTTGCCTTTATTCCAAGTGGTACCGCCAAGCGTAACACCATGATAAAGCGTGACATCATCACCAATTTCGGCAGTTTCACCAATCACCACACCCATGCCATGATCAATGAAGAAACGTTTGCCAATTTTTGCACCTGGATGAATTTCAATACCTGTGGCAAATCGGCTAAAGGAGGAAAGCAGGCGAGCCGTGCCTTTGTATTCTTTTTTCCAGAGTTCATGGGCCATACGATGCATGATCAAAGCATGAATCCCAGGATAGGTGGTGAGGACTTCCAGCGTATTGCGTGCAGCAGGATCACGTGCAAATACAGCCTGAATGTCTTCTTTAAGCTGTTTAATCATTGGAATGATCCTCCGTTGTTTTTTTCCATGAACCATTGGCTAAGGCCTGTACGCGGCTAAAGATTCCACGTAACAAATGATATTCCATACGATCTAATTGTATCCTTCCGAATAAACGGCGCAAGCGTAACGGCAGTAAACGGGGATTAGTGGGGTCCAAAAACTCAATTTCAGTCAGCATTTTTTCCAAATGGGGATAAAACTCTTGCATTTGCTGCTGCGTGACCAAAGGCTCATCCCATTGCATGCTTTGCTGTTGCTTGAGCTGCATATCACCATCGGGTGTTTCCGTAACGGGTGTATTTTGTTCAAGGGCAGCCATACGCAATTCATAGCATACCACCTGAATGGCCTGCGCTACATTTAACACACCATACTCAGGATTGACTGGAATGGTCAGGTGGTAATTGGCAAGGGCCAATTCTTCATTGGTGAGTCCACGGTCTTCACGGCCAAACACAATCGCGATATTTTGTTGTTGGCTGGCTGCCTGCAAGGCTTCTTTAGCCGCAGGGCGAACATCGAGTAGTGGCCACGGAATGGTTCGGCTGCGGGCACTGGTTCCAAAAACCAGATGGCAGTCCTGAATGGCCTGTTCCAGCGTTTCCACAATTTCAATCTGCTCAATTAAATCCTGTGCGCCTGCAGCAAGGGCATCAATGTCAGGATGCGGATATGTCTTTGGTGCAACAAGCACAAGCTTTGAAAGCCCCATGGTTTTCATGGCACGCAAGGCGCTGCCGATATTGGCAGGCAGTGTGGTGTTCACCATTACAATACGCACATGTTCCAAATGTTTGGACACATGATTTTGGTCAAACTGCTTCATAGATTATCCAAAATTAAGAATACTGGGAGACTTCGGCTTGATAGAGGTCTAAAGCTTCGTCCATTGACATATTGTCAGGAGGTGGCGCAACAACCGCAACTTTTGGCGTTTCAACCGCTTTGGCAGCTTTAGACTTGACCTGATATTCGATGTAAATCGCATCCTTGCCAAAATAGTCACGCAGTTTGGCGAGTAGCTCGTCAAGTGGAGCAACTTTCCATTGTGCGCCCAGCAAAAGTTCAGCGCTTGCAAAACTTTGCTCAATCTGGATTTGCACCCCAATATGCTGACACATATCAATGTTGCAGTAAGGTAAAAGTATACCTTGCAGGTCTTTTGCCAAAGATTTACCCATTAGGTCATGCGCTAGGCGAATCTGAATGTTCTGTGCCCGTTTTTGCCGTATTTCATTTAAATTAAATGCCTTGCTTAAACGTGCCATCGGGCGGTCAAAGCCCTCACGTTCATAAATCTCACCCTCAATCACCACCACCTGTTCCAGTTTGATAATGTCTTTATAGCGCTGGAAACGTTCATGATTGCAGCTGATTTCAACACGAGCAGTGCCATCATCCAGAGTGATCATGATGCGGTTCGGGAAGTTGGCAATATCCACCACCAGACCCGCAAAAATGCTGGTGACACCTCGTCTTGTTGGGGTCAGTTCGTTTAGTTTTACAGAAACAAACTGCTTGAGTTCAGCACGATAGACATCAATCGGGTGACCTGTTAAATACAGGCCCAGCGTATCTTTTTCACCTTTTAAACGGACTTCATCTGACCACGGTTTGACAGGTTTGGCTGGTTTACGCTGAACTTCCTCAACCTCACCAAACAGGTCCATAATCCCCGTTTCACGGTTGCTACGTGCCTGTTCAGCCGCCTGTACCGCTTCTGGAAGCTGTGCCATCAGGCTGGAACGTTCAATGCCCAGACAATCCAGCGCACCTGCACGGATCAAGGCTTCAAGTGTGCGTTTATTGATTTTTTTCAGGTCAATACGATGGCAGAAATCAAACAGGTCTTTATACGGGCCTTCCTTGATGCGTGAATCAATCACCGACTGCATTGCCTGTTCGCCCACACCCTTGATTGCACCCAACCCATAAACAATGGTGCGTTCATCACTGGCATGGAAATGGTATAGCGACATATTGACAGAGGGTGGCAATACGTCGAGTTTGTTGTTACGGCAGTCATCAATCAGGAATACAATGCTGTCAGTGTTCTGCATTTCCGATGACAATACCGCCGCCATAAATTCGGCAGGGTAATGTGCCTTTAACCATGCTGTATGATAGGCAACCAGTGCATAGGCTGCGGCGTGTGATTTGTTAAAACCATAGCCAGCAAACTTTTCCATATAGTCAAAGATATGGTTCGCGGTTGCCTCATCAATATCTTTCTTGGCAGCACCTTCAATAAAGATCTGGCGCTGTTTGACCATTTCCTCGGGTTTCTTTTTACCCATGGCGCGACGCAGCAGGTCCGCGCCACCCAGCGTATAGCCTGCACAGAACTGTGCTGCCTGCATGACCTGTTCCTGATACACCATGATGCCATAAGTGGGTTCCAATACACTTTCAAGCAATGGATGCAGATATTCAAACTCGCCACCATGCATACGGTGGATAAAGTCTGGAATCAGGTCCATTGGGCCAGGACGGTACAGGGAAACGAACGCGATAATCTCTTCAAACTTGCTCGGTCTGGCTTCCTTGAGCATCTTTTTCATGCCGACGGATTCAAACTGGAATACCGCAGTGGTGTTTGCCTCGGCAAAGACCAGATAGGCATCTTTGTCATCCAGTTCAACATTGGCAATGTCGAGCGGTGTTTCTGACTTGATTCTTTTATTAATATTCTGAACGGCATCCTCAATAACGGTCAGGTTACGCAAACCTAAGAAGTCAAATTTAACCAGACCTGCAGCTTCAACGTCATCTTTATCGTATTGTGCAACGCGGTTAGTGCCATCAGCATCACATAGCACCGCGGAATAATCAGTAATTTTACCTGGTGCGATGACCACACCGCCCGCATGCTTACCTGTGTTACGGGTAATGCCCTCAAGCTTGAGCGCCATTTCCCAGATTTCGGCGGCATCATCATGATCTGGGTTGGATGGATTGGTGACGATATCCTTGAGCTGCGGCTCCATTTCAATCGCTTGCTTTAAATCCACACCCAGCGGTTTGGTTGGCACCATTTTGGAAATACGGTCAGCCAGACCATAAGACTTGCCCAGTACACGGGCAACATCACGAATCGCACCTTTGGCTGCCATAGTACCGAATGTTGCAATCTGTGAAACCGCTTCACGACCATAATGCTGTGCCACATACTCAATTACACGGTCACGGCCTGCAATGCAGAAATCCACGTCAAAATCGGGCATGGAGACACGTTCTGGGTTAAGGAAACGTTCAAACAGTAGGTCATAACGCAGTGGGTCAAGGTCGGTAATTTTTAAGCTATAAGCAACCAGTGAACCTGCACCTGAACCACGACCAGGCCCCACAGGTACGCCATTATTTTTTGCCCACTGGATAAAGTCCATGACGATCAGGAAGTAGCCTGGGAATCCCATTTTCAGGATAATGTCGACTTCATACTTGATTCGCTCATCGTAGGGCTGGCGAACCTCTGCCCAGTCTTCACCACGTTTTTCAACTGGATAAAGATGATTTAGGCGTTGTTCCAGACCTGTACGCGACAAATGCTCAAAATAGGTGTCGATGGTATAGCCATCTGGAATCGGGAAGTCGGGTAGGAAATAAGTACCTAACTGCAAGCTGACATTGCAGCGTTTTGCAATCTCGTAGGTGTTTGCAATGGCACTTGGAATGTCTGAAAACAGTTCAGACATTTGCTCGCCCGTTTTAAAATATTGTTCAGGGCTGTAGGGTTTGGGCCGTTTGTCATCACCCAGAACATAACCATCGGCAATACAGACACGGGCTTCATGCGCCTCAAAATCGTCCTGTTCAATAAAATGCACATCGTTGTGTGCCACCACACCAACTTGATATTTTGCGGCAAGTTTTGCAGCCTGTAGGATAAAATCCTCTTCGCCAACACGTTCGGTACGGGTCAGGGCCAAATAGACACGGTTGCCAAATTTTTCAATCCACGCTTCCAGTAACGGTTCAGCTTTCTGTGGGTTGGATGAGCAGAGCATTTTGCCCACATCGCTATGCTGACCCAACAGAATGATCAGGTCTTCTGCCTGTTCCAGTATCCATTGTTTCTGTATGCAGGGCGTGCTGAGTTGTTGTCCCTCAATAAAACCACGCGACACAATTTCAGTGAGATTTCGCCATCCCTTATTACTCATGGCAAGCAGGGTGGCACGATGTTCCGCATCATTCAGGCGAATGACACTGCCCATAATCGGCTTGATGCCTTTACCCAGACATGCGCCGTAAAATTTTACCGCTGCGTGCAGGTTGGACAAATCGGTGATGGCAAGCGCAGGCATTTCTTCTGCAACAGCAACTTTGACCAAATCGGGTATGCGAACAATCGATTCGGTAATCGAAAATTCTGTATGTATACCGAGATGAACAAATTGCATAGTCAAGACGATCCTTTTTCAAATCAAGGACATAGTTTAGCATGCAAATTTATAATGACATGCTTAATATTTTGGCAAACCGTATGGCTAGCTGATTATTTGGGCTGAATTGGAAAAATAATTTTTTATTTTTATATGCTTATAAATCAAAAGCTAAGATGAATATATTTGTGGTTGGAATGTGATTGCTCAAAATTTCTCTGTTTATAAATGCTAATGGCTCTTAACCTTGCTGATGGATGTAGCTAGTTAAAAATAGTGGAAACTCGTATGAAATGTCGCGTTTTCAGGATTGAAAGGCAGCTTTTGGGCTGCTTTCAATCTTGATAAATAGAGTAGAACTAAATGGTTTAGCTGCATCATTTGAGTAAGTCATTAAAAATGATGTTGAACTTAGATCAATCCAGAAAGAAGTCTTTTTGTAGTTGTGTATTACCATCAACACAAGCATATTTAGAAAAATCCGTAATGCCAATTCTGGCTAAGGCCTGTTCATCGGTGAGGCTTTGTCCCGTCAGTTCACCTTTGGCGGTGGTATAAATCGCATAAGCCGCATCTGCCATAATTTCAGGTTTACGACTGACCTGTAAGGTATTTTCCTCACCTAAATTTTTGGAAACTGCTGCCGTTGCAATGTAAGTTTCAGGCCATAGCGTATTACAGGAAATGCCATAGTGACGGAACTCTTCTGCCATACCAAGCGTCAGAATCGTCATACCATACTTAGACAGCGCATAAGGCGAGAGCATCCCCAACCATTTCGGTGACATATTGACAGGGGGCGATAAACTTAAAATATGCGGATTTTCAGATTGTCTTAAAAAGGGCAACGCGGCTTGGGCACACATAAAAGTTGCCCGATGGTTAATGGTTTGAATCAGGTCATACTGTTTTAACGAAGTGGCTTCTACACCTGTCAGGGCAATCGCGCCAGCGTTATTGATCAGTACATCTATGCCCCCAAAGGTGGTTGCCGCTTGTTGAATCGCCGCATGAACCTGCTGCTCATCGCGTACATCTAAAACTAAGGGCAGTGCTTGACCACCTGCACTTTCAATCTCCTCAGCTACACTATAAATGGTACCTGATAATTTCGCTGTTTCCACTGCCGTCTTTGCCGCAATGACCACATTGGCACCTGCTTGTGCAGCTTTCAGTGCAATGGCCCTGCCGATGCCACGGCTTCCACCAGTAATAAAAACAGTTCTTCCTTGCATAGTCATTATGTATATTTCCTATATTTGATGTGTTATTCAGTGGGTTTAAACCATAAAAGGATGTGTATGTGTTTCAGGGACATAAATTTGACAATCTCAACAATACGCTGACTTACTGGCATTTAACCACAGCATCCGCCATAAGGTAATTTTAGAGCATTTTTTCCACAAATCAAATGCTTGTGAATCCATCCCTTGTTAAGGGATGAGGAACGGTTATAGTTCCGCAAGGGAGG
Organism: Acinetobacter sp.; assembly: GCA_046347365.1. Lineage (GTDB taxonomy): Bacteria > Pseudomonadota > Gammaproteobacteria > Pseudomonadales > Moraxellaceae > Acinetobacter. Next base: position 26,052 of record JAXMGF010000011.1, read on the forward strand.
ATTATCAAGCTCTTAACTGATCAGCATTACAGTATCGGAAAAAGCTATTTTTCAGGCTCAGCTAAGTTGATAGTTCATTCTGGATGGCCTTGATAAATTGCATGACCGCTTGTTGAATCTGTTCCGTCCATTCAAAGGAGCAGTTCATACGGATAAAATGCTGATGCGAGGGCAATACATTAAATAAATGGCTTGGTGCAATGCCAATCTGTTGCTGGATCAATTGTTCATAAATGTTCATGCTACTGACTTTTTCAGGTAACTGAATCCAGAGAAAATAGCCACTTGGATAATTATATACCTTACAGTCTTTAGGTAGATGTTGTCTGAGATATTGAAAGAATTGTTTTTTATTTTTTTCCAAAGCCCGTCTGAGCGTTCTCAAATGCTTTTCATAATGATGATGAGAGAGGAACTCCACCAGTACATTTTGGATCAACGCATTGGCTGAAATGGTGCTCATCAATTGCAAATGTTGAATATGTTCGGAAAATTTGCCAGCATAGACCCAACCCATCCGAAAGCCTGACCCCAGTGTCTTGGAAAAAGAAGAGCAGTGCAGCACCAGATTCTGTTGGTCAAAATACTTCATTGGCAAGGGTTTTTGATTGCCATAAAACAGTTCCTCATAAACATCATCCTCGATCAAATGAATTTGATGCTCATGCAACAGTTTGGCGATTTTATATTTAATGTCGTCACTGACAGTAAAGCCAATTGGGTTATGTGCATTGAGCATAAACCAGCACACTTTGATCGGATAGTTTTTAATGACTTGCTCAAAAGCTTCAATATCAAAGCCATGCTGAGGCTGTTCAGGGATGGTGATTACCTTTAGTCCTAAACGCTCCGCAGCCTGCCACGCACCATAAAAGATGGTTTGCTGTAATAAAATATAATCGCCAGGCTGGGTAATTGCCTGTAGGGAAAGATTAAGGGCCTCTAAACCACCTGATGTAATCACAATGTCATCTGCATCAGTTGGAATCCCTTGCATACAATAGCGTTGTGCGATGAGTTTTCTCAGCGCTAAGTTGCCTGGTGGTAGGTTGCTGGTCTGATCATAACTATGTCGATTACGGGAAAGCTGACCCATGATCTGAATGAGTTTGGGCGGATAGAGCAATTGGCTATCTGGGAATGCAGAGCCTAAAGGACTGACCTGTTTAGACTGAATTGATTTTAGGTATTTGAACACCAGTGAGTTAATTTCAATTTTGGGGTTTAACGATACCACCGAATAAGCTTGTGGAATCTGGATATGATTCTGCTCAGCCACAAAATAACCCGACTTTTCTTTTGAATAAATCAATCCCTGAGCTTCCAGCTCCTGATAGGCATTCATGACCGTGATGAGGCTAAAGCCTGAGCGTTGTACCTGTTCACGTAAAGATGGCAGTTTGCTGTGCGGCTTCCATGTCCCGTTTTGAATGAGAAGTTTCAGGTTATGCGCTAACTGTTCTGCTTTATACATAAGGTACTGAATCCAAAATGAGAACCTGTTTATGAGTATTGTGAGTAATTTATCTAATTTTATAACAGATGGGATGGAAATAAATCATCTGTTATATTTTTTTAGCCATACTCTGTAGCTATTCAACAACTGATATCTGCTCCACAATAGCTTTGATCATGCCGCAGCTTGTTAAGTTCTAAACAAAACGCGCAATTAATCAAAAGACAATCATATTGGCTGAATGGTGTAGGGCGATGTTTGTAACCAAAGAACTTAATGCAATAACCCAGCTTTTTCAGGATGGCGAGGTTTCGCAAGCCGTACAGGAACAGCTATATCTCGAATATGTCAATCTGGAAGCAACCCTGTTAAGGGGTAAGGTATTAAGAGACTTTTCCAAAGAAAAGCTCACTTATATTGTGCAAGCAAAAATAGAGGAAAATGACCATCATCTTGGTTATTTATTTGCGCCATTTATTATTGCCAATTTAAATCAGCCCGTGATTTATACCACACCGATTTCGACCTCTGTTCTGGCAATTCTGAATCAATATTATCAGGCAGAAAAAAGCATCAACTTAAAAATTGAAGAGCTGCTTCAGAGCCTAAAGCTTTATGTGGATTTGGTGGAACAGCCGAAAAAAGAAGAGGACTTTGTTTTTCGGGCTATGATCAAGGCACTGTGTCGAACCGATATTTCCCATCTTTTCCTGATTACGCATCTGGCTGTAAACCATGACCAGATTCAAATTTTGCAGGACTATCTAAAAATAAAAATTGACGTAATTTACTGTGATAAAGCACAAAGTATTGTGAATGATGAACGAATCAATACCAGCAAATTGTTTTTTAAAAACAAAGATGAGTTTCATAAAAATATTTGTGCGTTGTTTGCGGACCTGAATGCACAACTGCTTGCACAGATGGGCCAGTTTAGCCAGAAACAGGCAGCACATTTAATTGAGGATATGTTTTATGCAGAGCATATTTTTGAAAAGTTGTCGGTCTATGCCGAATACATGCAAACCCATATTCAAAATGGTGCCAGTTACAGGGCTTTATCCACGATGTAGATGATGCATTTTTGAATTTCAGCATTTAAACAGGAGCAGATGATATGTCTCACGAGCAGGCAAAATTTCCATATCTTGCGGTTGGGATAAGTATTTTACTGGGGTGTTTGTTTTTGGTGTTCTTCTTTCTTGCGGTAAGCAATGAACCTGATTATATGCCATCTCAGCAAAAGAAAAATGTAGCGCAGATGCAGAAGTCAATTCAACAGGGTGAATAAAATACTTCAAACCAAAAAGCCTGGAATATCCAGACTTTTTGTATTCTGGATTACTGATTTATATTTTCCAGAAAACGCTGGATAATTTTCTGTGCCTGATTTTGCAGTTGGGCTGCATAAAGCAGATTATCCTGTCTTAACTGGGGAATAGACAAATTGGCATGGCGTATTTCACAGGTATGCCCAATCAACCATTTCTCAAAACTGTGTTGACTCACTTCCAGATGAAATTGTAAGGCTAAAATCTGCTTTCCGATTGCAAAGGCTTGATGAGGATAAACATCTGAACTTGCCAATAAGGTCGCATGATCTGGTAAGTCGAATGTGTCGCCATGCCAGTGCAACACATGGGTATCTTCAAGCGCTGTCAGAATATTTTCAGCAACAGGCTGAATCTCCAGTTTGCCCCAGCCAATTTCTTTCTGGTGTCCAGCATAGACTTTGGCTCCCAGCGCATGGGCAATCAGCTGCGCCCCTAGACAAATCCCAATCGTGGGTTTATTGGCTGCCAAACGCTGTTTAAGCAACTCAATCTCATCAATCAGGAAAGGGTAGTCCTCAGTTTCATAAACACCAATCGGACCACCCAGAATGATGGTTAAACCCTCATAATTGAGGGCTGGGCCAAGATCATCAACACCTGCCTCGAAATAACGGACGCGGAAGCCAAGTTGATAAAAAGCATCTTCCAGAGAACCTAAATCCTCAAAGGCAAGATGTTGAATTGCATAAACTGTTTTAGGTAAGGAAGCCGCTATTTTATTCATGGTTTATAAGGACACTATATTGGCAGTCAGTTAAGGTATTTTTTGCTCAAGCCAGGCAAATAAGTCTTGGTATACTTTTTCCCGTACTGGTGGGGCTGAAAGTACCAGATCATGCAAGCCATTGTGTACTGATAAGGTTTGTATATCACCTTTCATTTTTTTGGCATTATTGGTCATGTCTTTAACATCAAGAATGACGTCGCTTTGCTGGGCATCAATTCCCCATTTTTTAGGATATTTGGATTGATGTGAATGCATGATCAGGGTTGGAATATTCAGTGTAATGCCTTTATGGATTTCTTTTTGCGCTTCATGGATGGCATGCACAAAGCACAGTTGTACAAATGGCATGGATTCAGGTTTCCATTCCAGATTAAACTCCCATTCACCATAAAAGTTTTTATGTAAACTTGGTACATACCACGGATTCAAGCCACTTGGAAACTTGGCATTTGGGAAACGCTTGCCAAATTCACTCAGCAAAGGAATGCCCACTTTTTTCTCAATGATACTCTTAAAGAAATCATAAAATGGACTATTTGCCCATAACGCCTTAACCAGACGATGGTCAGGATAATGTGCTGCATATAAGGTTGTGATCAAGCCACCTGTTGAATGTCCAGCAAGCAATACCTGATTATGGTTTTCCTGACCAATAATCTCTAGTGCCTTGCTAATTTCAGCATCATATTCACGTAAATCCCGCACGTAATACAGGGTTTGATGCGGTAATTTGGAACGCCCATATTTTCTAAGGTCAAGTGCGTAGAAGTCATAGCCATGCTGGTTGAACTGTTCAGCCATTTCTTTTTGAAAGAAATAATCGGTAAAGCCATGAACGTACAACACAGCCTTTTTAGTTGCTTGAGCAGCTTTTTTTCGAACCAATGTGGCAACAACTTTCCCATCATAATCATCAGCAAAGTTCAAGGTCAGTTGCTGATAACCATCCCCTAGGATATCTGGTTGATAAGTATAAAAATTTGAAGTATTCATTTTTGATATAAAGTCTAAATTCATTCATCAACACATTAAATGAAAACATCTGGATGTCAATGGCAATCTGAGATATGAGCGGTTTTCCAGGTCGGTTTAGGTTTTTATTTTTGAGAAAAAATCGGTAAGCTATGGGCTGCTACTTTTACCTGATGAAATTATGAAACAAGAGACTGCACTGAAATTATTGAAAGCTGGAGAAAATGTTTTTTTAACGGGTTCAGCAGGTGCAGGAAAAACCTATACGCTTAATCAATACATTAATTATCTAAAGGCACGCAAGGTGCCTGTTGCCATTACTGCATCTACAGGGATTGCCGCAACCCACATGAATGGCATGACCATTCATACCTGGGCGGGTATTGGAATTAAAGACAGTTTGAGTGATGATGATCTCAAGCGTATGAAAGAGCGTAAATATTTAAAAGAGCATCTGGAAAATGCGCAGGTTCTGATTATTGATGAAATCTCAATGCTGCATGCCAAGCAGCTCAATTTGGTCAATCAAGTACTGAAATACTTTAAAGAGAGCGATGAGGCGTTTGGCGGTATTCAGGTCATTGTCGCTGGCGATTTTTTCCAGTTGCCACCAGTCGGGCGTAATGGTGAAGCCAATCGGGATAAATTCTGCTTTATGTCTGAGGCTTGGGTGGAGGCGAAATTTCGGGTGTGTTATCTCACCGAACAACACCGTCAGGATGATGAAATCCTCAACCAGATTTTAAATGCGATTCGGGCGCAAAGTATTCAAACCGAGCATATCCGAGCGTTACAGCAATCACGCCAGCACGATATTGGTGAAACCTTTACCCGTTTATATACCCATAATATGGATGTCGATAATATCAACTATCAACATCTCAATGAGATTGACAATGAAAGCCATCAGTTTAATGCGGTGCTGGATGGTAATGAAAAGCTGATTGAAACATTGAAATCGTCTGTACGTGCGCCTGAAGAACTGACCCTAAAAAAGCATGCCAAAGTGATGTTTGTGAAAAACAACTTTGATTGGCTATATCAATGGCAACTTGGGAGAAGTGATTGGTTTGATGAAGATGATCAGAACGGTATTTTGCCTAAAGTAAAATTGACTGATGGTACAACTTTATTGGTTGAGCCAGAAACATGGTCGATTGAAAACGAGGCAGGCAAGGTGATTGCCAGTTTTCAGCAGATTCCCTTACGTTTGGCATGGGCAATCACCATCCATAAAAGTCAGGGCATGACACTGGAAGCCGCAGAAATCAACCTGACCCATACCTTTGAAAAAGGTCAGGGCTATGTGGCCCTGTCGCGGTTAAAGTCTCTGAATGGCTTAAAACTATTGGGTTTTAATGATCAGGCCTTGGAGCTGGATAGTCTGGCCATTAAGGCGGATCGCCGTTTTCAGGAACTTTCTACTGAAGCCGAAGTCAATTTTGAAAACGTTGATTTAACCACACAGCAAAATGCATTTATCCGTCATTGTGGTGGTACGCTAAATCCGACTGAAATTAGCCGTAATGAGAAAAAGCTCAGCAAAGGTGGAAAGCAAAGTTATGCCACCGCGACTCTGGATGAAACCAAGGCACTGTTTGAAGAGGGTTATGATATTGAAGATATTGCCAGTGAAAGAGGGCTGACTCCTGCAACTATCATCAATCATTTGGCACGCTTGCACAAAGAACAGAATCTGGATATTTCAGTGGCCCATCCTGGCGATGAAGTAGTGGAAGAGGTGCGCAAAATCTATAAGAAATTGCAAAAACGCCAAAATCCTGAACATTTCACTGAAGATGGCTCAATCAAGCTGCGTCCAATTGTAGAGGCAACCAGTCCACGTATGGCTTATGATCAGGTACGTTTAGCCCTGTTGTTTATTGAATAGGATGAATAAATGCCATACCTGATTCAAGGCAATAATTTAGACATTATTTAATGGCTTTTATTCATGCCAAATAGGGTTTTATTCCAATATTTCTATATCCACATATTGCTGAATCAGGTTTTCATCAAGCATGTGCACATAATCCATAAACATGACGTTAAAGCTGCCTACGGTTTGTGCCTGATCATAGGCAAGCTTTCCCGCAATTGCGAAATGGGTATGTGAGGCAAGTGCTGCAATGAGTGGGGAACTGACCGCACTATATGCCGCCGTTAATGCTCCCAAAGCACAGCCTGTTGCGGTGATTTTAGGTTGCAAATCACTCCCGCCATTCACCTTAATCACGGCATCAAGCTGTCTGGAAATGAGGTAGTCCGATTCACCTGAGATTGCAATACATTCAGCGTGCTGTAACAGGTTTTTTGCCTGAGCGTAGACATCCTGACTATCGAGGGTGCTGTCCACACCTTTGGATTGTGCCTGACTGCCTGCAAGTGTGCTGATTTCAGAGGCATTGCCCCGAATAATGGTCGGTTTAAAGTGCAGAAGCTGGTCAACCGTTTCACTCCGCCATTTTAAAACAGCACCATAACCCACTGGATCAAGCACCCACGGCACTTGATGTTGTTGCGCTGTTTGTGCCGAAATCAGCATGGCCTGCGTTTGTTCAGTCGTCGGTGTTCCGACATTGATACTTAAGGCTGAACTGATTTGCGTAAAACTTTCCACCTCAAATGGGTTGTCAATCATGGCAGGGGACGCGCCAGCCGCCAGCAGGATATTGGCCACATAATTATTGGCAACACTATTGGTCATGCACTGAACCAAAGGCGTTTGTCGCTGTAGTTCATGCCATGCCTGAATAATCTGTTCAATCAGTTGTTTTTTTGATGACATCGCAAATCCTTAAAAACTTTAACGTGTGAAATAGTGGTCTTGATGCTTGCAATGGCGACAGATCAGCGAGACATAATCCTTGGCATCATAATCCACCATCAGGTCATTTGAACCACAATACATACAACGTTTTACAGAATAAAAACTGAGGCGTGGTTCAATTTTACGCCATGATTTCCACACAGGTTGTATAAAAATACGCTCATCATAACCAAGAAACTTAAACAGCAGAATCTCGCTCATTTTACTAAACGGAATATTATGTGGTCTTGGTAAGGTGGAGGTTTCCCAGCGTTCAGTCAAGGCACGTTCCCGATACTGTTCCAGCGTTTTTTTGAGCAGGTTGGTATTGATAAACTTGTCATTTCGGGGCTGCAATGCCTTTTGTTTGTACAGATATTCCAGTGCAGTCTGGATTAAATAGTAAATCTGTCCCACTGCAAGGCTTTCCATCAAGCGATAACAGAAACTCTGAAAATGTCGATTCCCTGCAATCTGGATGCCCCAGGTACGGCAGTAAAACTGCATAAACTGAACAATTTCCTGATATAGAACAAGGTAAAGACTATCTTTCACTTCATCCGTGGTCTGGAATGGAATACCCAAACTCAGGTTTTCATAAAACCAGTGTCGTAGTTGCTGTGTAATGCTAAAAAGACTTGGGTCAGCATAACCATCCAGACGGACATTCAGGTAATAATGCTCGGTTTCAATGCCTGAATCCTGCGGTTTTAAAATGCCTGCTTTTAGCAGTTCCTGAACAAGATGGTTCTGAAATAAGTAATTTGGCGTAATTTCATGATATTTGCAATTTTTCCAGTGGATGAGTTCATCATGCTGCACATCCTCACGCGCATACTGATCCAGTAGGCTAAGCAGGAATAACTTGTTGAGAAAACTGAGCTGATCAAGGCTATAAATGACCTCATCTTTTACCTTGTGTTTACGCTGTTCCTGCAATCGCGTTTGTTGGGTCTGTTTTTTGCGCTGTGCTGTACAGGAGGCACAATGACAATTTAGGTTGCTGTCCTGTTTAAAAACGCGATGCTGGCAGTGGCTACATTCATGAAATTGTAGCTCATGTGCGTATTGCTCCGCTTCAATCCAATACATGGAAGCATGACACAGTGGGCAAGGGCTACTTTCATCTAACTGTTTTTGTAGAATCTGTAACTCCATTGATGACTAACCCATACTTATAAAAAGATTATACATGCTGAGCGGTAGGAATGATGCAAAGTTTATATCGTTAAAAAGTAGTTTCAAATAAGGCTTGATAGAGGGAAACACCATCAAAAGGATGAATTTATTCGTCTGGATTTTTAAAATTATGGTAGACTCCTGCGCCGATTAGGGTAATAGCTCAATATTAGGATGGAAAGCTAATTGATTGAGCATAAGGCAGGTACGAACCTATAAAGGTAAAGACACGCCTAAGCCGAATGGTAAACGTCTCTTTATGCGTGGCCGTATTTGGATTTCTGCTTCAGTGAGTGTGGATTAGAACAGACAGCGCCATCCTTTCAATATCATCTTCTTGTTCATATGAATTAAGTCGATTTTTCTTACATATTGCACAGTCAATTAACCTTTCGTTTTCTTCATTGTCTATCCACATTGTAATAAATATATATAATGGATCTATTTTGCATTACGGAGCGTTTTATGCAAAAAAACTCACTCATGAATGGAATCATAGGAATTTCTTTAGCCTTACTCTCAACGGCCAGTTTTTGCCGCAACTCCTGGGGGTATTGGAAAAGTATTGATGATCGTACAGGTGAGCAACTCTAAAGGTCAACAAGGCACAACTCGGTGTACTGACCATGGCAAACGTATGCGTATGCGTGGTTATATGGGAATCTCTGTTTTGGGGCGTACTCCAGGTCTGGCTTCGAACGGAACATGCAAATCCATAAAACTTCGTACTGGAGCAAAGTATTAGTTGATTTAAAAATGTGATAAGTTATATAAAATTGGTTCTATAAAGATAAATGTGTTTCTAATTTTAAATGACGGTGTTTTTACTATGCTAAATCGTATGCTCATGAAAGCTATTGTGGATTATCTATCGCTTGTGCCAAGCCTCGCAGCTTTTGCAGCCTCTATCGAGGTTACTGGAAAAGTATTGATGACCGAACTGGTGAGCAACTATCAATTGTAGAAATCAGGAAAGGTGCTGATGGGACGTTTCGTGGAAAAATTCTTTATCGTTACCCTGTTCCTGGTGGTGTGGCATTAACCCATTGTACAAAATGTCCTCCGCCTTATACCAATCAGCCAATTGTGGGTTTGGAATTTTGTCTGGATTTAAGGAAGATCCCGATAAGCGAAATGCTTATATTGACGGAAAGGTTTTAGAACCTAAAAGCGGTAAAATCTATAAAGGTAAAGCAACTGTCACTGCTGATGGAAAACGGATGCGCCTAAGAGGCTATGTAGGTGTTTCTGCATTGGGCCGTACTCAGGTTTGGATTCGTACAGATAATGCAAACCCTTAATTTTATTTAAAAACAAAACCTCGAACCCATTGGGATTCGAGGTTTTTAATAGTCAACTAAACGGGGCACGGTAGATTTTCGTCTTCCTGACCGATTTTTTTCGCGGCAATCAATGCCTGTACTTTTTTGCTTGGTACTTTTTCTTTTCCAAGCACATCATAGTATTCACGATATTGGTAACTTGCAGGGCGCTAAGATCAATACCCTCCGCCGATAAGAATACTGAAATCACATGATGATCAACGCCTGCAACAGCAAGATCATGAGTTGCCTTAATATTTTCTAGACGATACAAATGTGCTTTTAATTCCATAACAGTAGCCCTCGCTTGTTTTTATATACCATTGGCATATATCATTAAGCAATAACCGTGCACAAAATGTAAAAGTCTGGAAAAAAATGTAAGTTGAGCGATGAAATGCAATTGCTTCTGTAGTTTTATTTAAGAATAGAAAACTATGTTGCCGTTGTCTGTCTAAATAATCAGCATATTGGCTCAATTTGATTTGAAAATGACGAGTTGTAGTAAAATTGTTAAAACTCATTCTTGGTCTTAAAGACAGGTTACATCAGTTGGCGTATGATCAAGTCATTAAAACTCTTCGCTTAAGACAAGCTAAAGACATGACTAAAGATAAGGAATACTGATGAATATTGCGGCACAACCTCCTGTACAGGCAGATCAAACCATTTATTTAAAAGACTATCAAAGCCACTACCAGTTGAACGAGTCGATTCATTTGGACATTCGGAATGCTGATGATCACACCATTGTTGATTCAACATTGGTCATGAAACGTCAGGCGGCAGGTGAGCTGGTATTGTTGGGTCGTAGTCTGGAGTTACAATCCATTCAAATGAATGGACAGTTGTTGAATGCTGGTCAGTATCAACTGGACAGTGAACAATTGGTGATCACCGATGCACCAGATCAGATATTGTGCAAACCAAAGTGATGATTCATCCTGAATCAAATACGCAACTTGAAGGCTTATATAAAGCAGGTGATTTGTTCGTTACCCAAAATGAACCAGAAGGTTTTCCGTAAAATTACATTCTATCCAGACCGTCCAGATGTGTTGGCGGAATTTACCACCCGTGTCGAAGCTGACAAAAAATATCCAGTCTTACTAGCCAATGGGAACTTACTGGAAACAGGTGAAGTGGGAGAGGGGCGCCATTTTGCCATCTGGCAAGACCCGACCAAGAAGCCAAGCTATTTATTTGCCTGTGTGATTGGTGATTTAGCGGTACTGAAAGATCGCTATACCACGTCTGAGGGGCGTGATGTTGCCCTGGAAATTTATGCGATTGAAAAAGATATTCCAAAATGCCATATCGCGATGGAAGCATTAAAACATTCGATGCGTTGGGACGAAGAACACTATGGTCGCCCTTATGACCTTGATAATTACATGATTGTGGCGGTCAGTCAGTTCAATATGGGTGCAATGGAGAATAAAGGTTTAAATATCTTCAATACCTCATGTGTGTTGGCTGATGAAGAATACACCACTGATGCCGCCATTATGCGGGTGCAGTCGGTGATTGCCCATGAATATTTTCATAACTGGACAGGCAACCGTATTACCTGCCGTGACTGGTTCCAGTTGTGTCTAAAGGAAGGTTTGACAGTTTTCCGTGACCAGTCATTCTCTGAGGATTTACAGTCTGCGGCAGTGCAGCGTATTGATGATGTGGCGATGTGAAGTCGCATCAATTTCCTGAAGATGCTGGCCCGTTGTCGCATCCGCCACGCCCAGACCATTTTGTTGAAATCAATAACTTCTATACTGCAACGGTTTATGAAAAAGGTGCGGAAATTAACCGCATGATGGCGACTTTGCTGGGCAAGGGGAAAAATACCGTAAAGGAACAGATGAATATTTCCATCGCCATGATGGTCAAGCGGTGACGGTGGAAGACTGGGTTGCTGCATTAAGCGCAGGGTCAGGTGTTGATCTCTCTAATTTCCTCACATGGTATAACCAGCCTGGCACACCAAAGTTAGAAGCTCAAGGTGAATATGATGCGGCTGCACAAGACCTATCGTCTCGGCTTCAGGCAAGCTAAAAGACACCTAAATATCCAGACTTGGAGCAGTTCCAATTCCTGTGGCCTTGGCTTTATTTAATGCCAATACGAGTGAGCAATATACTTTGCGCAGCCCTGATCTGTTTGTGGATGATGTTAATTAGAGTGCATTTATTTGATCAGGATAAGGCGAGTATTGAATTTACAGGTGTGACTCAACAACCTGTTGCTTCGTTATTACGTAATTTCTCTGCACCTGTGAATTTAGTCGTTGATTATTCCAGCTGATGATCTTGCATTTTCTGATTCAGCACGAAACCAACGGTTTTAACCAATGGCAAACCACACAAACCTTGCTGGAACGTATTTAAGCTCATAAGGTGGATACCTATATTCAGGCGATTAAAAATGCCTTGCCTGAACATTAAATAAAGATATTATTGTCACGTTTGTTGATGTACCAAGTGAAAACTATTTGGGTAGTCGTATTGATCAGGATTATGAGCCTGAATTGATTCGTGAGAAACGCGAAGCAGTGTTGGATCGGTTGGCTCGTGAGTTGGGTTCATTCTGGAAAGACACCTATCTATCTTTGAACCAGAGATGCAAAAAAGAGTTCTCTTTGGCAATGGGCGTGCGTTCATTGAAAAATATCACCTTGAATATGTTGGCACGTCAGGGTGATGAATCGGTATTTGATTTGGCTTATGCCCAATATCAACAAACAGGCAATATGTCTGAACGTTTAGGGGCATTACGCGTTTTGGTCTGGAATGATGCGCCACAAGCGCAAGCTGCACTTGCAGATTTCTATAAGCGTTTTAAAGATGAAGCCTTGTCTTTAGATCAATGGTTTAGCATCCAAGCATCGAATCCATGTGCGACAGCGGAAACGATTGAGTATCTGACTAAGCACGCCGATTATGATTTGGGAACACCGAACCGTATCCGTGCAGTGAGTGGTGGACTAGCTGCAAATCCAGTCAATACGTGGAGCTTTGGTGTCGATCATTTCATTGAGCTTGCCGCTTATTTGGATGAGAAAAATCCAATTTTAGGTTCGCGTTTATTACAAGTACTGTCTCGTTGGTATACTTTAGCCGAACCACAACGTAGTCAGGTGCAACAGGCGCTTAAGGCGTTGCAGCCTAAAGTGAAATCGAAAAATGTATCTGAAACCTTGAGCAGTATGCTAAACATTGAATAACACATTGTTTTTGTCAGAAAGGATGCTGTCTCAGCATCCTTTTTTACATGTTCTGGATTATCATTAGCTCACAGAAAGGATACTCATATTGTGGTGATACATGGCTTTGCGTCGCAAAACACCAGCGGATCGGTTGTTTTATGCCATTTTAGGGTTGTCGTTGGCCCTTGTTGCGGTCATCTATTGTGCGGTAAATCAGCCCAGTAGCCATTTACGCTTTGAAGTCAAAGAACGCCAAAAAATTTCGGTATTTGACGGGGAGCGATTAATATTACAGGATGTGGATTCAGTTGCAATTTCAGCAGCAGGTGGGCAGAACCGAATACAGCTAAACGCAAATGACTTTACTGAAGACCCCCATTTTGTTGCAACCTATCCTGAGATGCAGCAATTTTTTATCAAGCAGAGTCAAGTTCATCAACTGATGAGCCAGCATCAGCAAATATTTTTGCATTCAGGCGATCATTCAAGCTCAACACCATATCCTGTCAATATTCAGCCTAAACGAACGCTTCGGGATTTACCTTTTGAGTTCTGGTTTCAGCTTGCTGTCAGTTCGATTGGATTTTTGCTGGGCTGCTGGATTTGGGCATTGCGTCCCAATGAAATCGCCCCCCGTGTTTTTGCCTTACTCAATGCAGCCTATCCCGTATTTGCCTTTTCCGCAGCCATCTATAGCACCCGTGATCTGGCTTTAAATGCCGAATTATTTCGGGTACTGGTCGCAATCAATACGGGTGGTGCATTGCTATATGGCTGTGCATTAATCAGTCTATTCTTGGTGTACCCAAAGCAGTTGATCAGAACCCAATGGTTGTGGGCAATACCGATATTTTTCTCTGGTTGGTGGTTGCTTGATACCTTATTTCTTTTGCCTGAACCAAGCATGGGGGGCGATTTACCTGTTACCCTGCAAATGCTGAGCGCAATTTTATGTATGGTTTGGCAATGGCGGGCAAACCGACATGATCCACGGGCAAAAGTGGCATTGCGCTGGTTTGCCTTATGGATTCTGGTGAGTAGCGGCGCATTTGTATTTTTGGTGCAGAGTACCCAGCTACTTGATATTCAGCTGAATATGTCACAAGGCTATTCGTTCGGTTTCTTCCTGTTTGTGACCATTGGTATTGCGATTGGCTTAAAACGCTATCAGTTATTTAGTCTGGACCGTTGGGCATTCGGAATTCTGTACTGGCTGGCAGGAGCGATTTTACTGGTGTTGCTGGATGCCTTTCTGGTGATGATGTTAAGCCCACTTATGTCACTCAGTCTGGCCATCCTGATTTGTGGTCTGGTTTGGTTGCCTGTCCGTGGCTGGCTACAGGCACGCCTGTTACAACGCAAAAAGTTATCCGACAGCGAACTGTTTGAACGAATCTTGCAGGTCAGCTTTGCGGTGAATGAGCAGGAACGCCAGTTACAGTGGAAAGCCTTGTTGAATGACCTGTTTCAGCCTTTAAACCTTGAGATAAGTGAACAGAGAAATCATAGCCAAATCGAAGACAATGGACTGGTGCTGTATACCCCACAGGTGGCAGGACTGGCGGCGATGCGTCTCAGCTATCCGCAGCAAGGCCGCCGTTTGTTTAATGCCTATGACCAGCAACTGATCCAGAATTTATTGCCGTTTTTAGCTCAGGCTGTGGAAAGCCGTGTTGCCTATGACAATGGTGTGCGTGAGGAAAGACATCGTATCGCCCGTGATCTACATGATGATCTGGGGGCGAAACTATTATCGGGTCTCTACCAGAAAGATGTGGATCAAGCCAAGCAGGCCATTCGTCAGGCGATTGCTGAAATGCGTACCATCGTCAATGGTCTGTTAGGTACAGGGGTTGAGTTAAATGTGATTTTGCAGGAGTTTGAATATGAGGTTGCGACTCGCCTGCAAAGTTGTGGGATAGAACTAAATTGGCAACAAAACCTTGCAGACACACCCATCACCTTAAGTTATGCACAATACAGGCATTATATTTCTATGCTTCGGGAAATCATCAGTAATATAATGAAGCATGCCAATGCGCAAAAAGTGACGATTGACATCAGTTTGCTTGACTCACAACTGGTTTCAGTCATTTGTGATGATGGTACTGGATTTGATGGTCAAACTAATCAGCTTGAGGGGAATGGGCTTAAAAACCTGAGGGAACGTGCAACTGAACTTTCGGCAACCCTGCATTTTCAGAGGCTGCCAGAAACACAAGGTTCAAGGGTAGAGTTGATTTTTCCATTATCGTGACTGTGGCAAAAAGCAATGGATGGTCAATATATAAATGGGTATAAACATGATTCGAACGGCATTGATTTTAGAAGATATACAGGAAGTCAATGCATGGATGAAACAGATGTTGCTTGAAACCTTTGCAGGCATTCGTATCCAGCAGGTTTATAGTGTAAAGGAAGCAAAACAGTCATTATTGTCACAACATTATGATCTGGCCTTGATTGATCTTTCCTTGCCTGATGGAAAGGGAACAGAGGTGATTGACTGGCTGGCACAACATTCTGTCAATACCCTGAGTGTGGTGGTAACAATTTTTGAAGATGACCAATATCTGTTTGAGGCTATTTGTCATGGTGCAAAAGGGTACTTGCTGAAAGACCTTGAACCCACTATATTTCAGCAGCATTTGAAAAACCTGATTGCTGGAATCCATGCCTTTTCCCCAAGCATGACGCAGAAACTACTCAATTATGTCAAAACACATGAACAGCTTAACCAGCAAAAGCAACAGGCCATACAGTCGCTGACTTTAACCAATCGGGAAAAACAGGTGCTTGTTTATATTGCCAAGGGGCATCAGGTGGCTGAAATTGCCTACGAATTGAAATTATCCAGCCATACCATAAGTGGTTATATCAAGACAATTTATCAGAAATTGCATATCTCCTCCCGTGCTGAAGCGGCACTGCTGGCACAGCAATATGGTTTAATTTGATACGTTTTGTTCTGCTAAGGCTTTCTTCTCTAGCCATGTCACGACATCTTCATTTTTGACACGGTCATAAATATCTTCAACTGAAATGCTTAAACCAATTGAGTTCAGTGTAATGTGATCTCCCAAATAGTAGAAATGAGATTGCCAGTTTTGACTACGACATACTACTTCAATCTCGGCAATACCCTGTTCAATCAGGATATATTCCTGTAGGGTCGGAATCTGTAGATACTTTTCACGTTTGATCACACGGTCAATCTGGCGCGTGGATTTAGACAATACCTCAACAATAATGGTCGGTGTTTCTGTAAAAACACTGTCATCTGCTAAATCTGAACAATCAACCAGTACATCAGGATAGAAATAACAGCTATCTACTTTAACTTTCATATCTCCGCTATAAGGCTGGCAGGTTTTTCCCTTTAAGTGTTGGTGTAATGCAGAGGAAATGTTGAGGGTAATTCTGTTATGCGCCGCTTTTGCCCCAGCCATTGCATAGACTTCGCCATGAATATATTCATGTTTAATATCAGTTAGCAATTCGCCATCAAGATAATCCTGTTCACTGACTGAAAGTGGGTAGGCATGATGAGGTGACATGGCAATAACTCATAATGATATAAATACAGCCTATACCTTAGCGTGTATGAAGAAGTATCACAACTGATTGAATATTCACATTGTAAGCAAGTTTTTGAAGTCAAAATAGATTTTAGGCTATCCCCCCTGAACTGGGGATACGCAGAAAACCCTAAAAACGTTACTGTCATCACGAAAGGGATGAAATAACGAATGGGGTTCGTATGTTAAAAAAAAGTTTATTGAGTGCTTGTATTGCTGCCAGTGTTTTACTTACAGCATGTCATGATGACGATGATCAGCACAGTAATACATCACCAACACCGACCACAACCTACAGTGATTTAGCTGGAACAGCAGCTGTTGGGGCAGCGATTAAAAATGCCAGTGTCACAGCGAGTTGTAAAGATGGCACTGGGTTTAAAAATGAGGTTAAAACCAATGAACAGGGGGAATGGTCAGGCCAGGTGGATAGCACTAAACTACCTTGTGCATTGGAAGTGAAAGCATCAGATACCCAAACCTTGCATGGTTATGCTGCAAAAGCGGGTAATGTCAATATCACGCCATTTACTGATCTTGCTCTGGCTTTGGCAAGCTCACAAACGCCAAGTGACTGGTTTAAAACCTATCAACCGATTTTAGAAACCACACTTAAAACTGCGGTAGATAATTTAACTAAACAACTCAGAGCAGATGGTTATGTATTACCAGAAAACTTTGACCTATTAACAACTAAATTTGCAATTGATGATGCATTTGATAAGGCTCTGGATGCCTTTGCAGCGTCATTGGCTGCCAATCAAGCAACAATTAAAGACTACGCTGCCCTGATTGAGAAAGTAAAAGCAGGAGATGTGGCAGCAGTTCCTGATGTTCGTTGCTGTACGACTCCAACACCAGTAACGATTGAAACCTGTGCCAGCAAAAAATTACCTGTAGGCAAACTCAGTGATTTGATGAGCTATAGCGGTGATTACAGTGATAAAGGTACAGTGGTCTTGAATCTGAATGCAGCGACAGGAAAAGTTATTGCAAAAGGCACAACTGCAACCATTGCAGAAGTTTGTGGCGCAAATGTCCAAAATAATGGTACAAATTATTATGTAATTACTGACAAGGGATATGTGACACTATTTAAAGACAATACAGGTAAATATTATTCTGCGGAAAGTGCAGATTTTACAGGTTTTTATGGTGAAAAAACCACAGCCTCTCCACAACTTTGCGAGTCAAATGGTGCGGATGATAAGCTTGGCTTTAAGAATGCCCCGAATGATTTCTGTAGCTTTAGTAAGGCAAGTTCAGTTGCAATTACATCACCTGATATTTATACATTTTTTAATGCTGATAAAAAAGAAAATGTAAAAATCACGGTTGAAAATTCAGTTGTGAAAAGTGTTGCTGTTGAAAATAATAGTTATGCTTGGGCATGTGGTGTGGGAACAAATCCTGCCTGTAATGGTGTAACCGTAAAAGATGGACAGATCAATTCAAAACCTGCAAAAAGCTTCTATTTTAATAATACTGTATTAAAAGCAGTCAGTGGGACAACGCAAGATCTAACTGTTAAAAATAATAGTCTGTTGATGCATTTAGATAATAGTCAGCCGACTACACCGACACCTGCTACAAGCTGTGCAAAGAGTACTAATCAATGGGGTTGTATCACCATTACTGGATTAGCTTCGCCATTGATATTCGAACATGACTCAGCTGTATGGGCGACACCAAGAGTTGGGCAGTTTAACGCATCTAATCAAACTGTAAATGTACAGTTCGCCCATAAAGCAAATCCACCACTAGAGGATGGTATAACGATTACCAAAGCTAATGCGAGTGCTACTTATATCTCATTTGCACTAGGTTCAATAACTTGGTATCAATGTGGAACATATGCTTCGGAAACTTCTGTATGCCCTGGATTAAGTTTGGACACAGCAAACCGTACATTAACATTTAAAGATGTAAAACTTTCTCATCAAGCTGATCCAACGAAAATATTAACTGCCAATGGTATACTGAAATTTTAAAAATTCACTCTAATCTTAGCTGGGGCATCTATTGATGCCCTTTTTTATTTGACAATTAATATTGTCAAAAATAATATAAAAGCGATTTAAAAAAATGGATAGCTGAAATGGAAATAAAAACAATCACATTACCGACACGTAAAATCGAAGTTGAAGTGTATGCACCTGCACAGACGTCAGAAAAAGTCCCTGCAATTTTATTGCTGCATGAGTTATTTGGCATACTGGATGTATATCGGGAAGATGCGCAGGACTTGGCAAATCGTGGCTATCTGGTTTATGTACCCAATTTATTTAGTGGGGGTGCAGTCAAGTATTGTATTCGGGCAATGGTGAGTAAGGCTGGGCGAATCAATGCTGCCGATAGCGATATGAATAAAGAAATTCATGTGTTACTTGATGCGTTAAAAGCTGATCCACGTTCAAATGGTCGCCTGGGCATGTTGGGACAATGTTTAACGGGTGGTTATGTGATTCAAATGGCCAAGCGTGAGGATATGCTAGCACCTGTGGTTTATCATCATTCACTGGGAATTCAAGGTGCAGGTGTACCTAAAAAAGAATCTCTGGATGACATTCGCATTTTGCAGGGGCATTGGTCAAACGTTGATCCATTCTGTCCAGCAACCAAGCGCAACAAATTGATTCAGGAACTGGGTGATCGGGTTGAAGCCTATACCTATAACATGCCGCATGGTTTCCGCAGTGTCAGTCGGGGTCTACCTGAAGCAAAGGTGGTTTGGCAACGCACAGTTGAATTTTTTGATCGTGAATTAAACCAAAATATTGTATAAATGATATTCTTAGGCACATATCATATATAAATATTGATTCTTATAGAAATAAAATGAGAGGGGAAAATGTCACATACATACGAATATGCAGGTTTTTGGATACGTCTATTAGCTTCAATTATTGACTCGATTATCCTGATCGTTGCTTTAATTCCGATTATGATGATTATCGCACCAAATGCTGCAAGTGGTTTTACAGGCTGGACATGGTCGGATTGGCTTGGTCAAATTATTGGTGCAGTTTTTTATATTGTATGTTGGGTAAAATTTGCAGGAACACCTGGAAAACGGTTGTTACGTTTAAAGGTACTGGATGAAAAATCAGGTGAAAACCTGACGGTTGGGCAAGCCATTCTTCGTTATATCGGTTATTTCCCATCTACGCTGGTTTTCTTTCTCGGTTTTATCTGGATTGCATTCGATAGCAAAAAACAAGGTTGGCATGACAAAATCGCAAAAAGCGTAGTTGTGCGTGAGCTATAACTTTAGATTTTCAAGATGAACACAAAAAAGTCGTCATGGTTGACGGCTTTTTTGTTTCTATCCGCATGAAAATAAATGAATTGAGAGGCTATGTCTCATAAATGATATATCAGTCTTTTAAGCTTTCACATAGAATAAAATCGCATTGATAAAAATGAGAACAACATGAGTTCAGAGGCACATTCAATTAGCTTAATTGCACCCGTGGTTTTATTGGCCGCGGCTGTGATTGCAGTCCCTATTTTTAAACGAATAGGTTTGGGTTCGGTACTGGGTTACTTAATTGCAGGCTTGATCATTGGACCATTTGGCTTTGCATTTTTCCACGACTCCACATCAATTTTACATATTGCAGAATTAGGGGTTGTCATGTACCTGTTTGTGATTGGTCTGGAAATGCAGCCTTCACATTTATGGGGACTCAGACGCGAAATCTTTGGCCTGGGGACATTGCAGATTGTAGCCTGTGCGACCGCATTAACAGGCGTGGGGCTATTATTTGGC
>JAXMGF010000012.1:0-44028 GCA_046347365.1 Acinetobacter sp.
AGCATGAACTCTCATGCTTTCCTGTCGTTACATAAATGGGGGATGATCACAAATTATTGGTAAAACTACAATTTATAGAAACATATACTGACAATATCGACTTGAATCTTCCCCACAGGATGATTATAAATAAAGGTGCAGGACGCTTTTACGACTTTGGTCGGCTCTTCAAACACGATTAAAAAATTTAAGTTTGTACTGCGAAAATGACTTTACTATCGCTCGCTGTTGATTAAAAAGTATTGATTAAAAAAATTGGCATCAAAGCCAAAATGATTATAAAAAATCTAAAGGGATTGGTTAGAAATGTATTATTTCATAACAATAGTTGGACTACTGTTTATTACAGTATTTGCAGTTCGAAGTTTGCACCAAAATCGGCGTCAGGACAGTCCACTGAAACGACGTGGTATCCTGAATATTTCTGAACAGATTACCCTGATGCGTTTACAGGCGGTTTTGCCACGGCATACCGTATTGGCACATGTGTCTTTTAATGCCCTGCTCACCACAAAGTTTGCCCATACCCGCCGTAAGTATCAAGGGTTGGTGGCCGATTTTGTGGTGCTGGATCAGCAGCATCAGGTGCTAGCCATCATTGAGATTGCAGACGAATCCTATGTCAATCGCCTGCAACAAAAACAT
Source organism: Acinetobacter sp. (assembly GCA_046347365.1). GTDB lineage: Bacteria > Pseudomonadota > Gammaproteobacteria > Pseudomonadales > Moraxellaceae > Acinetobacter. The sequence continues at coordinate 646 of JAXMGF010000012.1, forward strand.
TATCAGGACAGTCTGCTGGAACTGGCTGGATATCGCGTATTGCGTTACAGTGCGATTCCAACTGAGCAGCAGTTACGGGAAGACCTGATTCCTGACCTGTTTGCGCCTGCTGTATCAAGAACCACTACAGCAGTGACCATGCCACAGGCGGAGCGCGCGATAAAATACAACGTTCTGGCAGTGAAATCGTCCTAATCGGGGCACACTGCTGTAACGGTCATTTCCACCAGAACATCAGGCGCATAGAGTCTGGATTCCACACAGGTACGTGCTGGGGGATGCCCCTCAGCAATCCACGCATCCCAAACGGCATTCATGGCGGCATAATCTTTTTCAATGTCTTTCAGGAAAATAAACACAGATAAAATATGGGTTTTGTCTGTGCCTGCCTCAGCCAGTAAACGGTCAATGTTGTCTAAGGTCTGCTGGGTCTGTGCGCTAATATCTACGCTGGTGTCATCTGCCAGTTGTCCAGCCAGATGAACCTGATTTCCTGAAATTGCAACTTCGCAATAACGTGAGGTGACATGAAGTCGTTGCACAGACATAATGGTAACCTAATGAAAAAAACATAGGCTGATTGTACTGCATGCCCCTAGCCACAGTGTAACTTTGTATAAATCAGGCAGCAAAGCTTTCCATGCGAACCAGCCTGCGTTGCTGGAAAAATAAAATGGAGTGTTGCTGCGGGCAAATGATCATATTGCCAAGATTCAGGAACTGGATTTTTGCTCCTCTCAATTGAGTCATGCAGAAGTCTCGCGCATTCAAGATATTCTAATTATATGGATACAGTTTAGCTGAACTCGGCAGGGAGAAAAGCGTAATCCTGAAAATTTTACAGAGGGAAAAATTGAGAAAGGACACCAGAAGTGCCCTGTAATATGCGGATTTGATCGTCACGCCAACCACAGGAGCATATGCTAAAAGTGAGGATTTCTTTAGCATCAGCAAATCACATGGATAATATGCTTGCGCTGCCTAGAGTACTGAAAAGCGCATAAAAAGCAAACATAAATTTAAACAAAAACTGTGCTTTTGAATAAAAAAACGCCACTACCATAAGCAAAGCTGGGGTTCCTGCTGGGCGTGCTGTAATTGATACACGCCCACGCCAACCAGCCGAAACTGTAAACTGGGTTCAATATGCATTTCATTCAGCAATTGCAACACCACCTGCCACAGGTCCTGCTGCGATTGCAGGGGCTGTTTAAAGCTTTTACTGTGCTGTAAAACCTGAAAATTCTTTAGTTTTAACTTGATGTTGACACCACGGGCCAACAGTTGCTTTTTATTCAGGCTACGCCAGACCTGTTCAGTCAACGGCTGCCAAGTGTGGTGGCATTGTTCAAGGGTATAATCATCATCAAAGGTGATCTCTTTTGATATTTGTTGGCGTTCCCGTTCAGCCTTGACAGGGCGTTGGTCAATGCCTTGGGCATATAGATAGAGCTGTTTGCCGTATTTGCCAAAATGGTGGATCAGCACATGCTCTTCAATTTGTTGCAGTTGACCCAGAGTGTGCAGATTAAGCTGATGTAGCTTGTGCTGGGTCACCTTGCCGACACCGTGAATTTTACTGACGGGCAAATCCTGAATAAAGCTGAGTACCTGTGAGGGCTTGATCACAAACAGGCCATTAGGCTTGTTCCAGTCGGATGCGATTTTTGCCAGAAACTTATTCGGGGCAACGCCTGCGGAAGCGGTCAGTCCAGTGACTGCCAGAATATCGGCACGGATTTGTGTTGCAACCCCAGTGGCACTGGGGATGTTTTTTAGGTTTTCGGTGACATCCAGATAGGCCTCATCCAGTGACAGCGGTTCAATCAGTGGGGTATATTGCTGAAAAATCTGGTGGATTTGTGCAGAGACCTCACGGTATTTCTCAAAGTTGGGTTCAAGTACAATCACCTGTGGGCAAAGTTTTCGCGCCTGTCCCATCGACATGGCGGAACGCAGGCCAAAGACACGGGCAGGGTAGGATGCGGCGGCGACCACGCCACGGGTATGATGAAAGGCCACCACCACAGGCAGGTCCTTGAGTTCGGGACGTTCCCTTAACTCAACTGAGGCATAGAAAGCATCCATGTCGATATGGATGATCTTGTGCAGTTCATTTGCCATCCTGAATGCCTTGCTCTTTTAAAAAGACTCGCCACTGTTTCGGAGAGTCGGCATAAACATTTAAATCGACAGGTTTATCAATGCCATCAATTTTGCCATTCTGGGTATGTTGCCAAAACAGCCATTGCCGTCCATCTTTCAGCTTGGGCTGTTCCTGATAATCACGTACCCAAAGCGGCGTATGGACAAAGCTGCCCATCAGTACAATATGGTAAAAGCTCTTGGAGATATAAAAAATGGGCTTGCTTGCCGTAGTGCTGCTGTAACTGGTCATGCATGACCTGAATTTCCTGAGTAACTGTTCTTTGCAAAGGTATTGATACAGTTGCTGTCATATTCAAGGTCAATCACAGGCGGCAGGGCATCCGCTTTGTTGGGTACGGTGGCGATAAAGTTTTCCGCCTGCACCTTGCCATCCTGACATAAACGATAGAAGTGGTAGGCACCAACATGCAGGCCCTGTTCGCGTGCCTTAAGCCAGTTTTCCTGAAAGTTTCGGTCCTTAAAATCACCACCCTCGGTGGCTTTTAGATAGACAAACTGGTACTGCACTGGAGAGATCTTTTTCCAGTTAATCTCACCCTGATGGTGCGAAACATCAAAGCCACGAATGGCATAGTCCTGCGCAGAGGCTTTCTGCTGATGGAACAGGCCGAAATAGCTCACCACACCAAGCATGACGGCCAGGCCCACACTCACATAGGTTGGATAATATCGGGTGCGTAGATGTTGCTCAGCTTTGTTTGCCATGTTGTCAGCTATATTTTTTTCACGCATTTAGTCTGCCATTTCTTTTGGAATTTGCCAAAACACCAGTACGGTAATCAGGTTGATACAGCCCAGTGTAACCAACGTGGCATGGAACGCGGTGGTGATGGACGCGGTTGAGACATGCTGACCAAATACGTTAATCAGTGTCCCAGCCAATGCCACCCCAATGCTCATGGATAGCATCATGATCATGGAAAGGAAACTGTTGCCACTGCTGGCATCCTGCTGCGGCAGGTCTTTCAGGGTCAGGGTGTTCATGCCAACAAATTGTAGGGAATTGAGCGTCCCAAAAATAAACAGGTGCGATATTTTGAGCCACAACGGTGTGGCTGCTGTCATCAGGGAAAAACTGGCAATACACAAACCCACTAAAATGGTATTGATCAGTAGAAAACGACGATAGCCAACACGCTGGATCAGTGGGCGGATAATGGGTTTGGAAAACAATGAGCCTAAGACCAGTGGGATCATCATTAAACCTGTGACAAACGGTTCAAAGCCAAAAGCCACCTGTAACATCAACGGTAAAATAAAGGGAATGGCATTGCTGCCCAGACGTGCAAAAAAGTTACCCAATACACCGATAGAATAAATTTTATAGCGAAATAATCGGCCGTGAAACAGCGCATTTTGATGGCTATGCGCATGATAGGCATAGCCAATGGTGGCAATGGTTCCTATCACCAGCAGGCTAATGCTGACAAGGCGGGAATATTGGGGTGCCGCAATATTTTCAATACCCAACGACAGCCCGACCATCGCGATCATCAACAGAATGAAACCACTTAAATCAAAGGGTTTTACCGTGGGTTCGGTCTGGTTCGGCATGACTTTCAGGGTCATGATCATGCCAAGTACGCCCATCGGCAGGTTGATCAGGAAAATCCAGTGCCATGTCGCCACTTCAACTAGCCATCCCCCTAAAGTTGGACCCATCAATGGGCCAATCAACCCAGCCAGACTCATTAAACTCATGGCGGAAAGGAACTGCGAGCGTGGAATAATCTTCAGCAATGCCAAACGCCCCACGGGCATCAGCAATGCGCCACCAACGCCTTGTATTACCCGAAAAAACAGCAGTTGATTCAGGTTCTGCGATAACCCACAGCCCAGTGAGGCAAGGCTAAAAATCATCATTGAGGCAAGGTAGACATTGCGAATCCCAAAGCGGTCGGCCAGCCAGCCACTCAATGGAATGCAGGCCGCCACAGACAGCACGTAGGCCACGATCACCCCATGCATCTGCAAGGGGTTTTCATTGAGCTGGGCCGCCATACCTGGAATTGCGGTGTTGACAATGGTGGTGTCCAGCGCCTGCATAAAGAAGCCAATGGAAACCAGTAACACCAGCAGTCGAAATTCAGGCTGTACCGCTTGATGGGTGGTTGTGGACATGCAATATCATGAATAAAGGTTTTAGCTTAGTTTAAGGCAACCCTGATGAAAATAAAGGCTTAAATTGTCAAGGAGCTGTCATGAAATTGACATGAGACTGTCATGGAACAAGGGCAATGCATAAATTCAAGTGCGACCACCATGATTTGGCAAATTAATCCACAATAAGAGACCAAAGCGGATCAGATGATCCGCTTTTTTATGTTCTTTTTAAACCCTGATATGTTCAGGACTATTCAGATTTTTGATGACATTGGAAATCTGCTCAGGATTTTCACAAATAATCAGTTTGGCACGATGCTGGGGCGGTAAAAAGCCCTCATCAACCGCATGGTCAAGCTGGGCAATCAGCGCATCATAAAAACGGTTGACGTTATAGATAATCATCGGTTTCTGGTGCTGGTTGAGCTGTCCCCAGGTGGCGATTTCCAGAATCTCCTCGAACGTTCCCAATCCGCCTGGTAGGGCGATAAAGGCACTGGCACGTTCTGCCATCAGTGCTTTACGTTCATGCATACTTTTGACGATATGCAGTTCGGTCAACTGACCATGTGCAATTTCATAGTCCAGCATAAATTCGGGAATCACCCCAACTACTTCACCGCCATGCTCAAGCACGGTGTCGGCAACCTGACCCATCAGGCCAATGCTGGCCCCGCCATAGACAATTCCGAAACCCTGAGTGGCAATATGCTGGGCCAGTTCAATGGCTGTGTCACGGTAAATGGGTTTGTTGCCTGTACGGGAACCGCAATATAAGGCAATCAGGGATTGGGTAGTTTTGATGGGAGATGTTTCGTTGTTTTCAGTCATTTTTACAATACTATTCATTCAGTTTATTTTTACCTTATCATTTTCACTGTCGTTGTCTAGGTTAAATGACTTTTATGACAGTTTGATGCACACTTTCCATACAGGGCTCTCTGTAAACTTTAGAAAAAAATTACCAAGATCATGCTTATAAAAATGATGAATTTCACCGCAATCTTGCCTATACTGAAAATCCTTTTATTAATCTATGTACCTCTATGAGTAGTGGTTGTTGTCGCTCCGCTTTGTTCCTTTTTCCTATAAAAAATGTTTTGGCTACCTGTGCCGACCTTTTAAATTTTCAATTTCATCATAACACTGCCAATTTTGCAGAGGAGTCAGCTCAATGATTCTGGAATGGATGTCCGACCCCTCTGCATGGGTTGGTCTGGCGACATTGGTTGTACTTGAAATTGTACTGGGTATTGATAACCTGGTCTTTATTGCCATTTTGGCAGAGAAACTACCACCTCACCAACGTAACGCCGCCCGTAGAATTGGTTTAGTGCTCGCTTTGCTAATGCGTCTGGTGCTGCTCGCATCCATTGCATGGGTAGTGACCCTAACCGAACCACTATTTCATATATTTGACCATGCTTTCTCAGGTCGAGACCTCATCCTGTTGTTCGGTGGTGTGTTCCTCTTGTTCAAGGGAACCATGGAACTGCATGAACGGATTGAGGGCAAGCAGGCATTAAAAGAAGAAAACCCTGTCCATGCCGCGTTCTGGATGGTGGTGGTTCAGATCGTGGTGCTGGATGCCGTGTTCTCACTCGACAGCGTGATTACTGCCGTGGGGATGGTGAAAGAGCTTTCCATCATGATGATCGCAGTGACCATTGCGATTGGTATCATGCTGCTGGCGTCACGCCCGTTGATGGATTTCGTCAATAAGCATCCAACCGTGGTGATCCTGTGTCTTGGCTTCCTGATGATGATTGGTTTCTCGCTGGTGGTTGAGGGCTTCGGCTTCCATATTCCGAAAGGCTACCTGTACGCTGCGATTGGTTTCTCTGTACTGGTCGAAATGGTCAACCAAACCATGCGCCGCAATCAGGAGAAACTGGTCACCACCACAGATTTACGCTACCGCACCGCATCGGCTGTATTGCGTATGCTTGGCAGTAAAGGCAATGGTGGTGAAGGGCAGAACAACGAGTCTGAAGATGTGTTGGCGACACAGGCCTACGCCAAGGAAGTGTTTGATGAGGACAATGGCGTGTATCACAGCGTACTGGTACAGGGCGTATTGGGGCTGTCTGAGCGTCCTGTAAAATCAGTGATGACACCACGTCCTGAGCTGGAATGGCTTGACCTTGCGGCTGACCCAGCCGAATTGAAAGAACGTTTGATGGCAATGACCCATTCACGCCTGATCATTGCACGGGGTGAGCTGGATAATATTGAGGGTGTGGTACTGACCCATAAAATTCTCAATGAATACATTGAAACAGGAACGATTGATTTCAGTAAACATCTGCGTGAACCTGTGATTGTGCATGAAAATGCGCAGGTGTTGATGGTGATGGAGCAACTGCGTCAGGCACCCTTGCAAATGGCAATCGTACTGAATGAATATGGTTCGATTGAGGGCATTGCCACACCAATTGACGTACTGGAAGCAATTGCGGGTGAATTTCCTGATGAGGACGAACTTGAAGCGGCGGCGGAAAGCCTTGAAGATGGTTCCATGATACTGGAAGGTTCAACCGATATTCGCCATGTTTCATTGCTTCTGGGTAAAGACCTTGTAGATGAAAGTGAGGAATACTCAACTCTGTCGGGTTATCTTTTGTTCCATTTGGGCCGTTTACCTGAAAATGGTGAGACGGTTGAAGCAGATGGCTACCGCTTTGAAGTGGTGACCATGGATGGACACAAGATTGAGAAAGTGCGCATTATCGCGGAAGAGAAACAAGCAGAGAAGTAATTAGTTTCCATCTCAATAGCCTTTGAGTTTGATCTTGTTGTACAAGATTTTCTCAGGGCTATTTTTATTTGAGAGTTGAAAATGACCTCCTTAGAAAACTGTCCATGTGGGCAGGGGCAATATGTGGTGTGCTGCCAGCCTCTGCATTTGAAACAGAAAACGGCCCAAACTGCCGAACAGTTGATGCGTTCACGCTACAGCGCCTTTGCCTTGCAGCAGATTGACTATATTCTGGAAACCACTGCTTTGGGGCAACAGGCTTTTTTAGACCGTGCTGCAATTGCAGATTGGAGCAAGGCCAACCAATGGCTGAAACTGGAAGTGGTACAGCATCAGCCCAAACTGGATAAAAGCCATGCCTTGGTAGAATTCAAGGCCTATTACCATGATGGAAAACAGCAACACATTCATCATGAAATTTCACATTTTGTGTTGCATCAGCAACACTGGTATTTTCTTGATCCAACGCTGGCTATGCAGATCACCATGAAACAACCCTGTATCTGTGGCTCGGGGAAAAAATTTAAGCAATGCTGTGCGCAATTCATCTAAGTTTGACTTAAAATAGCGCACACTTTTATGCCTGATTTAAGGATGTAGGCAGATGTTGCTCACCGTGATTTATATAATTGCCATCACTGCGGAAGCCATGACAGGCGCACTGTCGGCAGGGCGACGCAGTATGGACTGGTTCGGTGTGGTGCTGATCGCCTGTGTTACGGCATTGGGTGGCGGTTCAGTCCGTGATGTGTTGCTTGGGCATTATCCTTTAACCTGGGTCAAGCATCCTGAATATCTGGTTTTGACCTGCTGTGCGGCATTTGTCACCATCATTATTGCCAAATGGATGAAGCATTTACGTAGTGTAGCCTTATTACTGATGCTATGGGCTTAATTGGCTTCACCATCATTGGTTGTCAAATTGCCTTGTCGATGGGGCACGGTTTTGCGGTTTCCGCTGTGGCTAGCTAACAGGGTATCGGGGGGTATTTTGCGCGATATCTTGTGTAATGATGTGCCACTAGTGTTCCGTCGTGAGCTGTATGCCAGTATTTCCTTTGTTGCCGTGATTGTTATTGGGTCTGTTCAGAGGTTGGACTACCGCATGACCTTACCGTGATTTTTACCTTGGTATTTGGTTTCACCTTGCGTGTAATTGCAATTTATTTTGGTCTGGAAATGTTGAAATTTGTTTATAAGGAAGATGATGTTGAGTCTGCATCTTCACGGATGAGCATTGATTTGGATTAAAAATGAGTTAAGATCTAATTTTAATAAAAATTGTTGGAAATTATATTTTTAATTTGAAAATATTCTGATCAATAAAAATATTTGTATTATTTTAAGTAGGTGGGGAACTATGGAGTTTTTTTTAAATCTAATCCTAGACTTTGTTATAGGGTTTATTATTGTTTTTAATATAATTTCATTTTTTAAAATCTTTAGGGGGAAATATCCAAGTGTTGTGACCTTACAGCCGATTGAACGAGAAAACACACCATTTCAAACCCATGAGAAATCAATAAAATTAGAACAAGAACTTATTGATTTAGGATTTTATTTACTAGGTTTCTCAGTCTTGCTTGATCAGAAAAATAATACCTACGTCATGATATTTAGACATTCTATAAATCACATGTTTTGTCTTTGTTATTTAAATGAAAAAACTAAAGTATTTGCTTATGAATTTTGTTTAGGGTCTTTATCAGGTAAGGGTATTAATATTGTTAGTGATAACTTTCCAATGGCATTTCAACAAGTAAATAAGGAACTGTATCGTATACCAACAAATTTTTCTCCTGCACTTGCTTATTTAAGTATTTGCAAAGAGCTTAAGAATGATGTTTTACAAGTATGTCCTGATTCTCTTGACGAAGTACTCTATTTAATCTCTGCTTATTTAAAGAAAGATGCAATCTATCAAACAGAAAAAGGTTTTTTATATAAAACGAAAACAGATCAAGCCTTTCAGAAAATCAGTTTAAAAGGCACATTGGTATTGTTATGGCGAACAGGGATTCCAACAGGACTTTATTTTTCATATAAAGAGTTTAGTAAATTTGAAAAGCGTTTTATCAAAAAACAGCCATTTGCCAAGACACCACTTGACGCATAAACAACAACAAAGGCTTGTCACAACGCTTTCATCGACATAGCAGGTTATACAAAACATTGACGATAATAAATGATTTTGGATGACTCGCTGAAATGACCAGCCTTGCACATCATGCAACCGAAAACCGCTCCGTAGCTGAATTCACAGAACAAGCTTTATTTAAACTATGCCATGTACGTGATTATGGATCGCATTGCCCCATATCAGTGATGGCCTGAAACCCGTACAGCGCCGTATCGTATATGCGATGATGAGTTAGGTTGAAATCAGGTAAGCCAAAGAAATCTGCACGTACTGTCGGTGATGTACTGCAACATCCTCATGGTGACCGCATGTTATGAAGCGATGGTGTTGATGGCTCAGCCATTTAGTTATCGTTACCCATTGATCGAAGGTCAAGGCAACTGGGGTTCACCAGACGATCCTAAATCCTTCGCTGCGATGCGTTATACCGAAGCCAAACTGTCTGCCTACAGTGAACTGTTGCTGAGCGAGTTGGGATAGCACTAGTGAATGGCAGGACAACTTTGATGGTTCGATGAAAGAACTTCAATCACTTTACCTGCCCGTATTCCCAATATTCTGTTGAATGGTACGACGGTATTGCAGTGGGTATGGCAACCGATATTCCACCACATAATTTGCGTGAAGTGGTCAAGGGAACGATTGCCCTGATTCGTAACCCTGAAACTACTGATGAAAAACTGGCGGAATATATTCCTGCACCAGACGGTGCCGACCAAAGCTGAAATCATTACACCGCCTGAAGAGTTGTTAAAGATCCAAACCACAGGGCGTGGTAGCTACTTGTGTGCGTGCAGTGTATACGGTCGAAAAATGAAATCGTGATTACGGAGCTTCCATATCAGGTTTCAGGCTCTAAAGTTGTGACCCAAATTGCTGACCAGATGATTGCCAAGAAGTTACCTCTGGTCGCAGATATTCGTGATGAGTCGGATCATCGAAATCCAACGCGATTAGTCATTGTATTGCGTTCCAACCGTGTCGATGCAGAAACAGTGATGAGCCATTTATTTGCCACCACCGATCTGGAATCCAGCTATCGCGTCAACCTGAACATGATTGGGGCAGATGGCCGTCCGCAAGTCAAATCCATTCGCCGAATCTTGTTGGAATGGATTGAGATTCGTAAGCAAACTGTGACTCGCCGTTTGCAGTACCATTTAAATAAAATCGAAAAACGTTTGCATATCCTGGCAGGTCTTTTAATTGCCTATCTTGATATTGATACCGTGATTCGCATCATCCGTGAGGAAGACCAGCCCAAACCTGTGTTGATGCAGCACTTTGGGATTGATGATATTCAGGCCGAAGCCATTCTGGAACTCAAGCTTCGTCATTTGGCCAAGCTTGAAGAAATGGAAATCCGCCGTGAGCAGGAGGAGTTGGAAGCAAAAGCAGCCATTATCCGTGAACAACTGGCAAATCCAGAATCATTGAAAAGCCTGATTATCAATGAACTGAAAGAAGATGCGAAAAAATTTGGTGATGACCGACGTTCGCCAATTGTTGCGCGTGCGGATGCCGTCCAGATTAAGGAACAGGATTTAATGCCTGCCGAAACCGTGACGGTGGTGTTGTCCGAGGCTGGGTGGGTACGTGCCGCCAAAGGTGCGGAAGTTGATGCGGCCAACCTGAATTATCGTGCAGGTGACCAATACTTGAGCCATGCAGTCGGTAAAACCAATCAACGGGTGTATTTCCTCGATGAGACAGGGCGTAGCTATGCCTTGCCAATCAGCAGTTTGCCATCCGCACGTGGTTTGGGTGAGCCCTTAAGTTCCAAGCTTGCACCTGCAAGCGGCGTATCCTTTATTCAGGTCTTTATTGCAGATGATAACAGTGAGCTACTTGCCGTCAGTTCAAATGGCTATGGCTTTAAAACCCAGGCCGCACAACTGGATACCAATGCCAAGGCAGGTAAGGCGTTCTTGACGGTTGCAGACAAGGCAACGGCCTTGCCACTACTTCCAGTTCAGCAGGCCACACATGCCGCCATCCTGAGTTCATCAGGCCGTTTACTCATCATTGACTTGGCCGAACTGCCTGTCCTGAACAAAGGAAAAGGTAACAAGTTGATACAACTTGAGGAAAAAGAGCAGATTTTATCCATGACAACCCTGACGTTAGATGAAATAATCCAAGTCGCTGCAGGACAACAGCACTTAAAACTGAAAGGGGATGATCTCCAAAAATATATAGGAAAAAGAGCAACAAAGGGGCAACTTTTACCACGGGGATATCAAAAAGCAAATAGACTCCTCATTCAGAGATAAGGCTAGTATTCTGTGATATAAATACGTTATATATGACAATGTATTCATATTGTTTGAATAGATTGACACGGCAATTCACAAAGTTAAAAAAATGTTTTGTCATGGAAGTAACATTGTTACTATTTTTAAGGATTACCACTCGGAGATAATGGCATTATGGAAAAGATTTGGTTTGCTGAATACAAAAAGACAGGAATTCCAGAAACAGTTGCACTGCCTGCTGAAAACACCTCACTTGTTGATATTTTTGAACGCAATTTCCAAAAATTTGGTTCACGTGATGCCTTTATCTTTATGGATAAAGTTTTAACGTATAATGAATTAGAAGTCGCCAGCCGTAAATTTGCCAGCTACCTGCAAAGTCTGGGCTTGAAAAAAGGATCGCGTGTTGCGGTGATGATGCCGAACGTATTCCAGTATCCAGTGGTGGCATTGGGTGTGTTCCGTGCAGGTCTGGTCCTTGTGAACGTGAACCCACTCTATACAGCGCGTGAGCTTGACCATCAGTTAAATGACTCAGGTGCTGAAGCACTGGTGATCATTGAAAACTTTGCCAGCGTATATCAAAGCATTATTGGCAAAACACCTGTGAAGCATGTGATTGTTGCCTCTGTGGGGGATATGTTGGGGACGCTTAAAGGCACCATCGTAAACTTCGTTTTACGCAAGGTCCGCAAGCAAATTCCAGCATGGAATATCCCTGGTCATGTGAAGTTCAACACTGCATTGAACAAAGTGAGCCCAAGCAACTACAAGCGTCCAAGCCTGACTTTAAGCGATACGGCTGTACTTCAATATACGGGCGGTACCACAGGTGTTTCTAAAGGTGCTGAGTTAACACACCGTAACTTGGTTTCTAACCTATTACAATGTGATGGTATTTTCTCAAGTAAATTTGGCACAGGTGACGGTTCTAAAGATGATCGTATTGTCTGTGCATTGCCGCTTTACCATATCTTTGCATTCATGGTGTGCGCGCTTTACGGTATGTATAAAGGTCAAGCCAATATCCTGATTCCAAACCCACGTGACCTACCAGCAGTCGTTGGCGAATTACGTAAATACCAGCCTTCATTCTTCCCGGCAGTAAACACATTGTTCAATGCTCTGGTGAATAACGAAGAATTCAAACAGCTTGACCATAGCAAATTGAAGATGGCAATGGGTGGTGGTATGGCGGTATTGCCATCGACTGCTGAAGCGTGGAAAAAAGTAACAGGCACCATCATCATTGAAGGTTATGGCTTGTCTGAGACTTCACCTGTTGCAACAGCAAACCCTCCTGCAACGACTGAGTTTAGCGGCACGATTGGTATTCCATTACCATTGACCGAAGTTGCCTTGCTTGATGATGATGGTAATGAAGTTGCTTTAGGTGAACAGGGTGAAATTTCGATTCGTGGTCCTCAAGTCATGAAAGGCTACTGGAACCGTCCTGATGAAACTGAAAAAGTCATGACGAAAGATGGCTTCTTCCGTACTGGCGATGTCGGTGTCATGGACACACGCGGTTACTTCAAGATTGTAGACCGTAAGAAAGACATGATCCTGGTATCTGGCTTCAACGTTTACCCAAGTGAAATTGAAGAAGTGATTGCAAAACATCCGAAAGTATTGGAAGTGGCTGCAATTGGTGTTCCAGATGAAAAATCAGGCGAAGTGCCGAAGTTGTTCATTGTGAAGAAAGATCCATCTTTAACCACTGAAGAAGTGCTTGCTTATGCAAAACAAAACCTAACTGGCTACAAGTGCCCGCGTTATGTTGAGTTTATGGAAGAACTACCTAAATCAAACGTTGGTAAAATCCTGCGTAAAGATTTACGTAAACCAGCTTAAGCTGTGCTGTAAAAAACGCCGCAATTGCGGCGTTTTTTTATTTATGATTAGATTTCATTAACCAGCGATCAATATAAGGACGGCCAATTCCCACAATTCCTACAAATACCAGCATGGTGGCAAGCTGAAAACGCAAGCGGCTCGGGTCGATTCCATTAAAGCTAAAATAATTGTCGGCAAAGACATACAGCACAATCACCAGTAGCCAGTGCCAAAGAGTGAAACGCTGAATCCCCACCGCATAAAAGGCAATGGTCAGCACCACAAAAGTTCCCAATGTAGACTGCCAGTTTAAGTTGGCACAAATCACGCTCAGCAGAAATGCCATAATAGGCAGAACCACTTTCAGCGCGCGATCAACCAAAAGCTGATGCTGTCGTTGTTGGGCAAGGACATCAAACATTTCTTTTTGATTTTGAGGTTGCATAGTTTGACCTTAAAACAGTATGAAAAAACAGAACTTCTACACAAAGAAAATATTTAAAGCAAACACTTGGCGAACAAGCACAAATGAAAATTCAATAGATTATGAGTTATGATAGCATGATCAGAACCAGTTCAAATAATGGATGTGAGCATGCAAGGTATTAGCGGCATTATAGTGATTATTATTATTGCATGTTTGTTGCCGTATGTTTTTACCCTGATTGCAAAATCAAAAGGTGGTTTTCAGGCAAAGGATAATCAGAATCCGCGTGAGTTTTTGGCGAAAACCACAGGTTTGGCGGCAAGAGCCAATGCGGTGCAGCAAAATAGTTTTGAAAGCTTACCTCTATTTATTGCTGCAATCTTCATGGCAGAATATATGGTCGTGCCAGAGAAGTTCATTCTCACTTTGGGCTGGGCATATATCGTACTGCGTGTGATTTACGGACTATGTTATTTAGCTAATTTGGCGACTTTACGTTCAATCATTTGGTTTTTTTCAATGTTCTGTCCAATTTTACTCTTTGTCATTACGATTAAACTGACCTAAATCCACATTGAGTATAAAATTCATTCACACTCAGCATATCTAGCATCATTTTCCTGATAATCACGTTATAATCTATCGGATTTACATCTGATTTCACAATATAAACGAGTGTTGATATGAGTTATAGCAATATTCCTGCGGGTAAAGACGCACCAAACGACATCTATGTCATCATTGAGATTCCTGCAAATGCAGCGCCAATCAAATACGAAATCGATAAAGATTCTGATGCGTTATTTGTAGACCGTTTTATGGGTACAGCAATGTTCTACCCAGCTAACTATGGTTATGTACCAAATACATTGTCTGAAGATGGCGACCCATTAGACGTATTGGTTGTAACGCCACATCCTGTTGCTGCGGGTTCTGTGATTCGTTGCCGTCCAGTGGGCAAACTGAACATGGAAGATGATGGTGGTATTGATGCGAAACTCATCGCTGTGCCACATGAAAAATTATCTCCATTGTATAAAGATGTTCAGGAATATACCGATCTTCCTCCGCTGTTGATCAGCCAAGTTGAGCATTTCTTTGCCCACTATAAAGATTTAGAGCCTGGCAAATGGGTAAAAATCAGCGGGTGGGAAGGTGCTGACGTTGCAAAAGCTGAAGTATTGAAAGCAATCGAAGCTGCTAAGAAGTAATTTTCTGAGTAGATTCAGCTAGATTTTATGATTTAAAGTCTAGCTGATAAAAAAACCTCCATTCAATTGAATGGAGGTTTTTTTATGACTTAAATAAAGCTGTGAATTAGAACAGTTTCACAGGAATATCAAGGAACAAACGCCATTCATTGGTTGAGCCAATGACATTGCTGACATATTGACCAGAAACATTATTATAGGTATCACTTGAACGTAAGTAAGAATAGCGAACACGTAGGCTTGCATCTTTCAATGTACCTGTTTGAACTGTATATTTGACTTGGTTAAAGAGCTCATGTTCTTCGGCTTGGTCAATGATTTTTGAGCGATCTGTTATTTTAGCGATATCAATATCCCAACCATAAACAAATGCAGTTGTCCAGTTTAGACCAGGTAAACCGTGATTTTTAAAGTTGTAGTTATATTGTAGCCCGACAGATTTTTCATCATTACCATTAAAGTCACCTAAATAGGAATTAGGGACATAGATACTTTGTAAACCATCAGCATTATAGCCATAGTCATATCCAGTATTACCTGTGTTATCTTGATAAGAAAGCATGACATTATGTACATCTTTGCCATAGCCCACTGAAACAGCCCAAATCGAGTTTTTACGGTTTGCTAGATCATCTGTGGTATGTGAATCAGTGAGCGCATCTTTATCCCATTTTGTATGATAACCCATGGCATCAAGTGTTAAGGTACTCTTGTCTTTTAAGCTTTGGGTAAAGTTTACATTGGCATAATGACGTTCTAACTTATCTTGAACGTCTAAGCCATAATACGATGAATTGAGTTGATCATTAAATTTATATTTAGCACCCCAAACTACTGCACGATCAAGCCCTTGACCTGTCACATCTTTATCGGTACTAATTTGGTTTGACATTTGGTTTTTTGTGAATTTACCTGCAACCACATTTAGATTTGGAATTTCATTACTTTGAATGAAAACACCTGTGTAATACTCAGGCACTAAACGGGCTTGATTACTTGCCATGACAGGAAGTGTTGACACCTGTGTACCATAAGTCACGGTTGTGTTGGAAATACGTGCTTTCACATTGGCACCACCACGAGCCCAATGATCATAAGCAAATCCACGATCATCTACAGGAATCATTTGATTACCCGTATTATTATTCGCACCAAGCTTAAAAGATGCATCACCTACTACGCCAACACCAAAGCCAACAATACCCTTTGTAAAGCCTGATTGAAGATCAAAAATGGCAGTTTGCGCTGTTGAGCTTGTATCATTTGTTAAACCGTCTTTTTTATCACGATTGAAAAAGCCTGTGCGGAACAATACTGAACCATTTGCATCCTCAACAAAACCTTTTGCTTCGCTTTGTTCGCTTGCGTATGTTGAGGAGATCAATGCGGCATTAATCAAAACCGCTAATGTTAGTTTCTTTGCCTTTGGCATGGTAAGCCTCGTAAATAACAAATTTGGGGAGAGAAACTGAAATTTTGACCAATTGTATAAGTTATGCATAAAAAAGATAGATTTTTATTTAAAAAATTTAATTAATTTTAAATAAAATACTTATAGAATATTCTGATTTATTTTCTATTAAAAGTAATGATTTTTTGAATTTAATACTTTGATTTTTATTAACTTTAAATTTATTTGTTGACTGTTTTTGATGAATTTTTCCTTTCCTGTTTTTAATAAAATATGTGATTATTTTATGTATTTTTTCTTTTAATTTAATTATTTATTTACTACTTGATTAAAAAGAGTCGTCATGGTTACAAAAATACCATCCCGATGAATGGTATTGCTGCTTAACCTTATCTATCTGGGTCGATTGCATCTGGCGCAGTTTTGCACTTTTATTGAACATTTTATGTGGAACGAGTCTGTAATATGATTTTTCAATCATTGCAATGGTTTTGATAAGTTAAAAAGCATTGTTTTCGTGCAAAAAATAGTCTGGTTTTATTTTCATGCCTTTAAATGGTTCAAATTCCAGTCAAGAGTTTGCATTAGGCTTATAAATAATGAGGAAGTTAAAATGCTTTTTAGTCCTTTAATAATAGAAATATATGATTTTATTGGCTTTTATTGAGTTGGCATAGCCTTTGCAAGATACATTTTGATGCAATTTAAAACATAAATCAGTCAAATATCCATCATGGGGAGATCAAATGATGAAACTTGCATATAAAGCAGTGGCGTTAAGTGTTATGGCGATGGCTTCAACTTTGGCAATGGCTGAAGAATCGAATGCGCTGTCTCAGGCAGGTGTAAGCTTTGCAGGAACCGCTGCCTTAACTTCAGATTACCGTTATCGTGGTGTGACCCAAACTCAAAATGACCCTGCGGTGCAAGTTGGCTTTGCATTAACGCATGAATCAGGCCTTTATGCGGGTGTCTGGGGTTCCAATGTAAATTTTGGTGGTGCTGATCCACATCTTGAGCTAGACCCATATGTTGGTTATGCAACTGAACTGCCATTTGCAGGCAAACCCACTTTGGATGTTGGCCTATGGTATTACGGTTATCCAAGCGCATCAGATATCAACTGGCTTGAGCTTTACGCAAAACTTGGATTCAAGGATGTATTGACCTCTGGTGACAGCTTGCTGGGTGCAGTCAACTATACCAATGACTTTGCTGGTCTGGACGAGAATGGCTGGTATGTAAATGCAACCTATAATGTGCCGTTTGCCGCTGGCTTTGGTGGTGTGGCAAGCGTTGGCTATACCAAGGTGGATAACTACGACTTTAGCGACAGTGGCAGTGAAGATGACACCTATGTTGACTGGAAAGTGGGCCTCACCTATAACGTGAAGTCTGTTTCTGGCCTGAGTGCCGAATTGGCTGCGAT
This sequence comes from Acinetobacter sp., assembly GCA_046347365.1. Classification (GTDB taxonomy): domain Bacteria; phylum Pseudomonadota; class Gammaproteobacteria; order Pseudomonadales; family Moraxellaceae; genus Acinetobacter. The sequence continues at coordinate 18,385 of JAXMGF010000012.1, forward strand.
TGGCACCAACATTGATGCCAATGCCCAGCCATACAAGCGCGGTACAGAAACGGGTGCGGTGTTTACCCTGACCAAGGCGTTCTAATGTGGTCAGGGATGTGTTGAACCTTTATTTATAAAGGTTTGGCTCCTCTAGCGAAGAAAACAGTCAAGCATATGCTGGCTGTTTTTTTATATCTGAAATTCACCTAATGTGGTAACCCATTCAGTATAGAGAAAAGCATCCTGCACCTTTACGGCACTTACAGGAACGCTAAAAAAAAAGCGCCGTTTTCATGCGCCAACATTCTCCATGACTGCACACTATTACTGCACCATGTCGGCAAATCCTGAGTAAATGTTAAAATTTATCAGGAGGGGTAATCATAATAAATTTTTATATCTAATTGTTATTTAAAATAAAAATATAATATTGTACAAAATTTTTTCTAAAGGTCCTGCATTCCATAAAAACTGGCACAGCATTTGCTGATTACACAGTGATGCAATTCAAAACATGAATCAGTTGAACATCTATAATATGGGGGAGATCAATATGATGAAATTTGCATGCAAGGCTATTGCTTTAAGTGTTATGGCTGCAATGTCAACTTTTGCTTTGGCTGAGGATAGTAAGCTTCCATTCCCAGGTGAAGTCACAGGTAATATTAGTGCTGTATCCAGCTATAATTTACGTGGCATTACCAATGCACCTGAAAATAGTGGTCCAGCTGTACAGGGTGGACTGGACTATGGCTACAATGGTTTCTATCTAGGTTATTGGTTTTCAACCCTGGATTATTCATATGCCTGCCTAAACCCAGCAGGTTGTACTGCGACAGATGAGAGAAATTCATTTGAAAATGATTTTTATGCAGGCTATAAAGGAAAAAATCACAGATGATCTTGGCTATCAAGTTGGTGGAACAATTTATTATTACTATCCTGGCTGGGAATCAACAGGATATGAAACTTTCCTGGGTCTAAGCTATAAAGAACTCACCGTAACGGCTCAAACGCTACTTAACAACGTTACTTTCGGTAATAAGGGTGACACCTATTTCCTTGCGACTTATGCACCTGCATTGCCTGCTGGTTTTACAGGTAAGGCGCAGATTGGTGCTTATTATTATGGGGATGATGATGAGTTCACTGCAAAAACAGAAAACACTTTTGCTTTCCGTCATGCAACGCTTGGTTTGTCTCATGCTTTAGGTGAAACAGGTGCAAACTGGAGTCTGGATTACATCCTGGGTGGCTATGACCGTACTGACATCAAACAAAAGAACAAGGTTGTGTTGGGACTGGCTTACGCTTTCTAATAACAATAAAAATCAAAGCGACCTCTAAGGTCGCTTTTTTTATGGCCTGATTTTAGGCTGAATTACCCCGATAAGACAGTGCTTCAGTCAAGTGTGAACTTGAGATGATTTCACTTTCTGCCAAATCCGCAATGGTTCGTGCCACCCGTAACACCCGATGGTAGGCACGGGCTGAAAGATTTAGGCGCTGTTGGGCCATCTCAATAATTTTGCTTGAGCTGTCATCCAGACAGGCATATTGCTCCAGCAAAGTAGGTGAAAGTGCCTGATTTAAACATTGTTGCCGCTGAATTTGCTGTTGATAGGCTTTCATCACCCGCTGACGCACCGTTTCAGAGTTTTCACTCGGTGTCCGTTCTTGTAATTCATTTGCCTGCAAAGGCGGCACATCAATATGCAGGTCAATACGATCCAGCAATGGACCTGAAATACGGTTTTGATAGCGCTGGATGCTTTCTGGTGAACATTGGCAGCGACTGTCCTGATTAAAGGCATAGCCACAGGGACAGGGATTCATCGCGGCGATAAACTGGAAATTTGCTGGAAAGGTCATTTGCCTTGCAGCGCGAGAAATGACAATTTCTTTGGATTCAAGTGGCTGGCGTAAAACCTCAAGGACTTTTCGGTCAAACTCAGGCAATTCATCCAAAAATAACACACCTAAATGGGCCAGGGTAATTTCACCTGGTTTGGGTTGTGAACCACCCCCAACCAATGCAATTGCCGAAGCAGTATGGTGTGGTGCGCGAAACGGCCTTTGCCCGAAAGTGTGCTGAGCATTTGCAACTGAGTAGATGCTGGCAACCTCTAAATTTTCCTGTGCATTTAATGGCGGTAAAATAGAGGGCAAACGCGAGGCGAGCAAGGTTTTACCTGTGCCTGGCGGCCCCTTAAATAATAATGAGTGTCCACCTGCCGCAGCAATTTCCAGCGCACGGCGGGGGCGTAACTGTCCTTTGACATCGGCGAGGTCAAATGGATAACGTGAGGATGCCGCCATTGATTTTTGTGGTGCAGCTTTTAGTGGCGAACTGCCCAGAAAATGTGCACACACCTGCTGTAAATGACTGGCTGCATACACTTCAAATTCAGGCAGTTGGCTGGCTTCATCGAGATTAGCGGTTGGCAGTAACAAGCGATGTCGTGCCTGCTGGCAAGCCATGGCAATGGTCAATGTTCCTGAAACAGGGCGTAAATGCCCATCCAGGGCAAGTTCACCAATAAACTCAAAACCATCGGTACAGTTTTCGGGTAACTGTCCAGAGGCGATCAGAATACCCAGTGCAATCGGCAAGTCTAAACGGGAACCATCCTTGGGCAGGTCTGCGGGTGCCAGATTAATGGTTAAACGCTGGAAAAAGAAAACCACTGCTGATAACGCAGAGCGCACACGATCCTGCTCTCACGGACTGCGGCTTCAGGCAACCCCACAATGGGATACCTGAGCTGATATGACTTCCACTTCGATCTGTGGCAAACCCCAGTAAGCCTCTCGTATAAATTTTGGCAAAAGACATTTGTTATTGTTCCATCATATGCTTTTATTTTTAGTCATTGTTCAGTATTGGTTGCACTATTGGTGCTTATTTTTTGTTTGCACCATTTCTTCACAAGTGTTTTCATTTGGCTGTAATACTCAGGCGCTGGTTGGCCAAATTCAGTGCTGTTCGCTGAGGACGATCCAGCTCCTGTTTTGAAACCAGATCCAGTTTTTCGATACTTTCATTCAGGAGGGCGCGTAAATTTTTCTTCTAAATCTTTTTTCGGCTGGTCAACTTGCTGCAAAATGGCTTGTAAAAGTGTCTCAATCATAAAGTGCTCAATCGGTTATGGGTATTTGTTGCCCAGTGTATCACTGCTCACCGCATTCCCATAGCCTTGTGCATCATAGCTGGATGATTGACTGCCAATGAACTAAATAGTCGCAATTGCATTGCTAGGGTATCTGGCATCTTCAAGGCTAAATAGGTTATAAAGAAAGCTTGTGTCCAGTATTTAAAAACCCCAGCCTTTAAATATTGGCATTGAACATAAAACCTACTGCGGAAAATGGCCGAAGGAAAAACAAACATGAAGCTTCTGTAACCTGTAACAAACCATTCAATTGGATGACGTGCGTGAAGCACTCTCTGATTGGTGTTCAAGGGATTACCGTAACTGAAGTCAAAGGTTTCGGGCGTCAAAAGGTCACAGAACTGTACCGTGGTGCAGAGTATGTGGTTGATTTCCTACCAAAAGTAAAGATTGAAATTGCGATTAGCGATGAAATGGTTGATGCGGTGATCGAATCAATTACCCGTGTCGCAAGCACAGGAAAAATCGGTGACGGAAAAATCTTTGTCACCAATCTAGAACAAGTCATCCGTATTCGTACTGGTGAGACTGGGCCAGACGCTGTCTAAATTGGCATAAAGTTTGCTGAGTTAGAAATTAAGACAGATAGCTCACAAAATAAGGTTGGGGGACACGAATGAAAAAAAGCGCAAGTTCAGTCTTATCTGGCACTCTAGGTGCTCCTTGCTGTGGTCTGGGCAGAAGACGCCGCGACCAGTCGCTGCTGAACAACCATAGCGGCAACTGATACCGCCAAGCGCAACGCCAGAAACTGTGGTGACTGAGGCGCTCGCAATTGAAGGCAACTCCTGCCGCTGAAGCTCTCGCACCAACAGTGGATACAGGTGACACGGCTTGATTCTTGGTTTCAACAGCGTTGGTTCTGTTAATGACCATTCCAGGTCTGGTCATTTTTGTTCTACGGTGGTATGGTACGTAAGAAAAACGTACTGAGCACCATGATGTTCAGCCTTTCTTGCGGCAATTTTGGTCAGCTTGATCTGGGTGATTGCAGGTTACTCACTTGCGTTCTCTGGTACTGGCGCATACTCTGGCGACTTGTCGAAAGCCTTTCTGGAATGGTGTTGCATTCGATGCCTTGAGTGAACTATTCCTGAAAGCCTGTTTGTTATTTTTCAAATGACCTTTGCCATTATTACTGTTGCGATTATTAGCGGCTCAATTGCAGACCGTATGAAATATTCAGCATTCATGGCATTCATCGTGAAGCCTCTGGGTGATTCTGGTTTACGCACCCAATCACACACTGGGTGGGGCAGCGGATGGTTGGTTATTCAAGGCAGGCGCACTGGATTTGCTGGTGGCACAGTAGTTCACATCAACTCAGGTGTTGCTGGTCTGGCTGCTGCTATAAGGCTGGGTAAACGTACAGGCTTGGGCCGAGTCAATGGCACAACCTGAAACTCACCCGGTTAGTAAGCCTGATCTGGGTGGGCTGGTTCGCTTTAACGGTGGTAGCGTATTAGGCGCTGGCGCTCGTGCAAGTATGGCAATCCGTCACTCAAGTTGCCGCAGCCGCAGCCGCATCTTCTTGGTTGGTGGTTGAGCGTGTCGTTCGTGGTAAAGCCTCAGTTCTGGTGGTGCTCGGTGCGGTTGCTGGTTTGGCTGTGATTACACCTGCTGCTGGTTTCGTTGGTGTCGGGGGTGCTGGTGATGGGTCTGATCGGTGGCGTGGTTTGCTTCGGGGGGATTACTGCACTGAAACGCCTACTTAAAGCAGATGATGCATTGGATGCCTTTGGTCTACATGCTGTGGGTGGTATGGTGGGTGCCGTATTAACAGGTACTTTCATAGCGATGAAATTATCAAGGCGGCTGGTGGAACATGCGATTGCTCCAACATTTGCAGGTCAATTGTGGATCTGCTGAAGGTGTGTTGGCAACCATCGCATATAGCGCGGTTGTGACATTCATTATCCTTAAAGTGATTGATCTGGTGATTGGTATCCGTGTCAGCGCTGATGCCGACGAACGTATGGGTCTTGACCTAAGCCAACATGGTCGAATACCCATTATTCTGAAGTTCAAAAACAGCCGAATAAGGTTGCTTTTTTATGCTTTTTGGTGTGCTAGTTCAGCACGCCTGCAGAAACTTTGCTACACTTACAAAAGAGAAATAACCGCCATACTATGCATTGTCCATTTTGTACCGCTGCTGATAGCTGTGATTGACCTGCTCCGCTGGCCGCCGAAGGCCAGATCGCTGTCGCCGTCGTGAGTGTGTTGTTTGCGGGGAGCGTTTCACCACCTTTGCATATTATGAAGTGCATGCCGCGTGTGATTAAATCATGGAAAAAGTGAACCCTTGATGAGGAAAACTCCGCCGCTCATTGATGCATGCGGCAAAAGCGTCCTGTGACCCAGGAGCAAATTGAAACGGTGCTCAGTGATATTCAGTCGCAGATTCGCCGTCTGGGTGAGCGGAGCGAAGCCGAGAACCATTGGTGAGATTGTCATGCAGGCACTGTTTGCGCTGGATCATGTCGCCTATGTCCGTTTTGCCTCTGTTTTTATCAGGATTTTCAGGATGTTGAAGCATTTCGCCGTCAGATTGAGCAAATGCAGCAACGTGAAAAATGCCGAGTTAGAGAAATCATGTCGGAATTAAAGTCAGATCAATATTGATGCAACGCCATTGAGTTGGCTCGGCTTGGACAATATTCAACAAACCAAATCCGAATGTGGGCTGTGTCCTTGTCAAGAACGATCAACTGATTGAGAGGGGTTCCATCCTAAGGCGGGGCAGCCGCATGCAGAAGTTTTTGCACTTCGCCAAGCGGGCGAACATAAAGGCGCGACAGCTTACGTGACTTTGGAACCATGTGCACATTATGAACGTACGCTTGTGCAGAAGCATTGGTTAAAGCTCAGGTGAAAAGTCGTGGTCGCTTGTTCGACCCAAATCCACTGGTGGCAGGAAAAAAATCTGCGATGCGGGGATTGAGGCTGTACAGGGTGTTTGTGAAGCGCTTGCAAAAAACACTCAACTCTGGTTTTAAAGGCTATGTCCACAGGCTTGCCTTATGTACGTTTAAAAATTGCATCCAGTCTGGATGGACGTACCGCGATGGCGTCGGGTGAATCGAAATGGATTACAGGCCTGGCCGCGCGGCAGGATGTACAGCATTGGCGTGCAGTTTCTGGTGCAGTGATTACGGGCATTCAAACAGTACTGGCAGATGACTGCGAACTTAATGTGCGTTCTGGACAATATTGATATTGAGACCGTGGTACAACCCCAACGTCAAAAGCTGGGGACCGCCGTATCAAGGCTACTTGTTGCCAAGATATTACAAAATCCTGATGGTGATGACTCCATTTCGTCAGGAACCGCCGATTTTAGGCGTGATACAATTGTCACCGCAACCTTTAAGTCAATTATTGCAGGCCTTGCCCAACAATACCAAATTTATGATGTATTGGTTGAGGCTGGCGCAACGTTGTCCACCGCCTTTTTACAGCAGGAGTTTGGTTGATGAAATGATCAGTTATGTTGCACCCACCTTACTGGTCAATCAGCCGGAAGTCTGGCGCGCGAGCGCTGGCGTAGCGGGGCTGAGCAATGCACAGGACGTACCGCGGCGGCCAAGCTGAGATGGTTTCGGAGAGACTGAACCATCGGTTTATCACAAACGTCGGCACGCGGCACGTACCACTGACGAATACCTTTCATCAGCCTGCTCCCACGCGGTAATAAGCGTCGTCTATTGCACCTTATTTTGGAGGCGCTGAGATTACGGAAACACTGAATAGCAAGAAAAAGAACCCACCGATTTTGCTGATTTCTTTGCGGGAGTGGTCTCGCGTTTGGCGCGCCAGAATGGCTATCGTGTGATCGCCAATGACTGGGAACCCTATAGCCATGCCTTGAACCATGCCATTTTGGCCTGTGTTGATGCGCCTGCTTTTAAGGAACTGGGTGGCTATCAAAAGGCCATTGATTATCTCAACCGTCTGCCTGAAGTTAAGGGCTGGGTTACGCATTAATCTCTGTCCGCGCAATGACGATGTATCCAGCACGTGACCGTTTGCTCCTTTAAACGCCGTAATGGCATGCGGATTGATGCGATTCGTCAGCAAATCGCAACCTGGCAGGCACAGGTGCAATCACGATGTGGAAATGAGTGCTTCACTAGCACCATTGCTGTATTCGGCAAGCTTTGTCAGCAAATACCTGGCGTATTCAAGCTTCCATCAGGGTTGGGGGTAAGACCCAAACAGCACTGGAACGGATTTGAACTTTACTGTATTGACCCCAAGCCGTTTCTGTGAGATTGGCGATACGAAGCGTCCTATGGCTGAAATGTGGTGTGTGGATGCCCAACATCTGGCCAATCAAATGAGTGGCTTTGAAGTGGATGTAGCGCATTCCCGACCAATCTCTATAATCAGCACGCCTATAGCAGTAATTACCATGTGCTCAATGCACTGACTTTATGGGATCAGGTTGATCTGCCACCACCTGATACCAAAGGCTTTAAGAGAGTGCATTAATCGCGCCTAAGGCAACAGCGTCCGAGTCAGCGATAACTTCATCCAAATATGCCAGAGAGGCGTATGAGAAGTTATTGGAAACCATTAATGCCCGCTACAGACCAGCTATTCGACTGATGGAAATATTGAACCGAAAGACTCATTGACCGCCAATTTTTAAAAACGCCGCGGGAAGGTCACATTGCTGACTCAGGATGTTCCTCGCTATCGGGTCAGTAAACAACGTCATCTGAACGGGCACGGGTACTTGAATTTATCGTGATTACCGATACCCATGCCAAGTCTGGTCCACCTTTGCGACAGCTTTTAGGACAGTTGTATCACTTTGCTGAATTGGGTGGGGGTGGATACTACAGGCACAGTACCAATTGGCCTTGTGGTAAAAGAGGCGTTAGGAGAGATTTTATGTTTACAGGCATTATTGAAAGTTTAGGTAAGGTTGAGAGCCTGCAAAGTGTAGGCGGTGATGTTCGTCTACGTATTCAAACTGATTTGGATATGTCTGATGTACATTTGGGAGACTCAATTGCCACCAATGGAATTTGCCTGACGGTCATTGATTGGGGCGAAAACTGGTATGCGGCGGATGTTTCGCGTGAGAGTTTAAACCGTACCACACTAGGCCAATGGAAAGTTGGCCAGGCGGTGAATGTTGAAAAGGCGATGCTGCCGACCACACGTTTTGGGGGGCATATTGTCAGTGGGCATGTCGATGGTTTGGGTGAAATCACCCTGGTACGTCAGGATGCACGTTCTTTGTATTTTGAGGTCACCGCGCCTACTGAGTTGGCAAAATATCTGGCAGAAAAAGGTTCTGTGACGGTAGATGGCATTAGCCTGACCATTAACCATTTACGTGGCAATATCCTGAGCCTGAACCTGATTCCACATACCGCTGAGCGTACCAATATTGGGACATGGCAGGTTGGAAGCAAAGTGAATCTGGAAGTAGATGTATTAGCTCGTTATATTGAACGTTTATTGTTGGGTGATAAGGCCGCAGAGCAAACGAATCAAATATCAGTATGGCGTTTTTAGCGGAAAATGGTTTTCTAAAATAGAATGGCAAACATAAAAAAGCTTTCCGGTTTGAACTGGGCGGCCATTTGCCTGGAGAACTGACTGTTTTTCAATATGTAGTCAATTTCCGTCCTGAGCCAGTGCATGAAGCTTGGCACGGAATACAGTTACTGCCTGTTCAATCAAACTTTCCGCTTCCAGTTCCAGTCGAACACGGACACTTTCCAGCTCAGACAGAATTTGCTGATCTTCAATCACAACGCGCTGACCTTGGGCGTAATCAACGCTTGGCTGTTCAGGATTGACCTGATAACGTGCAGTGTGTTGAGCAATTTCCACCGATAGCGACGCAAGACAATCAGGCTTCTCAGCTTTGCCGTTCAAACTGCTGTTCTTCATCTGCCTGTAGCTAAAGCTGCATAAGCCGCCTCGGCAGCACGTTTTTCCTGCCAGAGCTTTTTCCAAAGCCAATTGTTTACGAACGCGTGCCTGTTCGATCAATTCTGCCTTTAAGTCGGCATAGGCCTGATCAGTAAGTTAAGTTGGGAACGCCGTTGGTACAGCTTTCTCGTGTTGCTTCCATGTTTGAATCAGGGTTTGCGGTAGCAATAGATCACAGATACGTGCCAAATCTTCCTGATAAGTCTGGCGGACTGTTTCAGGTGCATTTAACCAGCGTTTTTTAAAAATCCCGACCTACATTTAATGCCACGCGACACTCCTCAAAATGATGTTTTTGTTGCAGACTTATAATTTAAATGTTCGAGGTTCGATACCCAAACGACGATACATTTTAAACTTTTCCCGACCAGCCTGTTTCGCGGTTTCATTATTTTCAATAATTTCGATAATGTGGCGAAAATCCTGAGTTTGTTCAAGTGCATGATTGTTAAAATTAAACACGATCCAATCATTGGATGGTGGCAATTGTTCTGAAATGCAGACGGAACTATGCGGTTGATGAATACCATGCGGTATAAAACTCTGGGGATCAAAAGTCCAAAGCTGTTCATCCAGTTCGGTTTGTAATTCTGGATCAGCACAATACCACCAGATATGGGGATGCTGATTCAGGATTTTTCGGCATAAACGGCAAGCACTTTCGACTTGCCGTTCGGTACTATTTTCAAACAGATAAAAACTGATTTGTGCCATGTGTTAGCTGTTCGTTGCAATACGATTGGCTAAAAATTGCATCAGTAGGGGGACTGGTCGACCTGTTGCACCTTTGGCGGCACCTGACAACCATGCTGTACCCGCCACATCCAGATGTGCCCAGCGATAGTCACGGGTAAAACGTTCAAGGAAACAAGCCGCCGTAATGGCACCGCCATGAGGGCCACCAATATTGGCGATATCGGCAAAGAGAGCGCCCAGCAACTCCTGATATTCTTCCTTCACTGGCATACGCCATACACTATCCAGTGACTGCTCGCCTGCCTGTTGTAAATCCTGGGCAAGTTCATCATCTGGTGTGAATAAACCACTGACCACTTTACCCAGCGCCACCACACATGCACCTGTCAGCGTCGCAATGTCAATCACAAGCGCAGGGTTGAAGCGTTTGATATAGGTCAGTGTGTCACAAAGTACAAGGCGGCCTTCGGCATCAGTATTCAGAATTTCAACGGTTTGACCGCTCATGGTGGTCACGATGTCACCTGGACGGGTGGCATGCCCTGATGGCATGTTTTCAGCCGCAGCAACCGCACCGACCACGTGAATTGGGAGTCGGGCTTCGCATAATGCGCGGATTGTACCCAGTACCGAGGCCGCACCACACATATCAAACTTCATTTCATCCATACCCAAGCCTGGTTTGAGTGAAATGCCGCCTGTATCAAAAGTCACGCCCTTACCGACAAGTACGATAGGTGCTTGATCAGCTTTTGCCTGATATTCAAGTGTAATAATTCTGCCTGGTCGATCAGAGCCTTTACTTACAGCAAGAAAAGCATTCATCCCTAAATCAGCCATTTGCTGTTCATTCAGGATAGTGACTTTTAATAGGTCAGGGTATTGTGCTGCAAGTGCAATCGCCTGATCTGCAAGGTATTCAGGGAAGCAAATATTTCCTGGGCGATTGCCTAAATCTCGAGCGTAATTTTGTCCAGATTGAACTGCGTGGACGAGCTTTAATTGAGCATCATCAAGTACAGTTTCATTTGCAACTAGATTAATGGTTTCTAAGATGAACTCATTTTTTTTAGATTTAAATTCATCATAGGCATAGGCTGCTTGAGTTAAACCTAAGGCAAATAGGTAATGTAAATCAGTTGGTAATGCGCTGAGATCTACAGTGATTTGTCTAAATTTATTTTGTGATGATTTGATAATCGTTTGTGCGAGTTTTGCTAATTTTGTCGCTTTCAATTCTGCACTTTTGCCTAAACCGAGTAAATGTGCATTGGCTTGTACAGCGATATTGGTAATCAGGGCAATATTTTCATTAAAACCAGCTTTGAATTGTGTAGCATTCAGAACATCTTCTAGATGATTGATTTGATAACGATTTAAGTTTTGTTGTAATTGTTCTGAATCAACCAAAATCCACAAAGATTCACTAGACGACTGTGTTGGGAATGCGGTATGAAGGGTAAATTTCATTGTTTGTATAGAACCTAAGCAGCGAAAAAGAAAGATAAGTCCATTAAACACTTTCAGATATGAGGTTGCAATCCGCAACAAGCGATAGGTTTTATATTTTTAACATTCGGGTAAACTAGCACTACCCCTCGATTGGTCTATTTTTGGAAGCATTACTTTGATTATTCGGCGTTATCTCGTCAAACAAGTGGTCTCCACCTCTTTGGTTGTGACTGCTTTGCTCACTTTAATTATTATGGGTGGGCAGTTAATCAAGATTTTTGGGCGAGCTGCACAGGGTCGTTTAGACGCTAGTGTGTTGCTGAGTATCATTGCTTATCGTTTGCCTGAGTTTTTAACCCTGATTTTGCCATTGGGCTTTTTTATTGGCCTGATGCTGGTGTTTGGCCGTTTGTATGTCGATCATGAAATGGCGGTGTTGAATGGCAGTGGCGTGAGCCGCAACCAATTGGCACGACTGTTATTGCCAATGACCCTGGTATTTTTGATTGTTCAGTCAATCTTGATGTTTTGGGGAGCATCTTCAGGAATACGCGCCTATGAAAGCCTGATGCAGACTCAGGCTGTGCGTGCGGGTTTTGATCTGGTTCGACCAAAAGGAGTTTATCTCCTCAGGGCCGTATACCATTTATGCAGGTTCGCTTTCGGAAGACCGCAAGAATTTAAAAGATATCTTTTATTACCAAAAGGCGGATCAGTGAAGATAAACCTGATGTGATGATTCTGGCCAAAGAAGCAACCCGTGTGGAAATGGCAAATGATACCGCCAATGTGGTTGATCTGGTTCAGGGTCGTCGTTACGAAATCTATCCAAACCAGCCCCGATACACTCAAGCCGAGTTTCAGTCCTATCGTTTACGTCTGGAAAATGATAAGGATGTCAAATTTGAAAGTGATGATGTTGAAGCCTTGCCGATGAGCAAACTATGGCAAAAGCGCGATGATCCTGTTATGCGGAGTGAGTTGGGTTGGCGGATATTTGGCCCATTTGTGATTATGGTTGGATTGCACTCATGTTGACCGTGGCCTTGTCTGAAGTCAGTCCACGTCAGGGACGTTATTACCGCCTGATTCCATGCCATATTTCATTTTTGCCAGCCTGATTGTATTGATGATTGCGATTAAAACGCGGATTAGTAAGGAACAACTGGATATCTGGGCCTATCCAGTGGTGTTGCTGGTGTATGCGGGAATTGCTGCGGCAATTTTTGCCCGTAAACAAAAGCTGGCACCCAAAATCAAGAAAAGTATGCAGCGAGTGGGGTTGTGATGTTAGCACGTCGAATAGTCGCCAGACATGTCACCAAAACCACAGTTCTCGCCATGCTGGGAACCACGCTGGTACTGTCTTTTCTACAGGTGTTGTTTACCTATCTGGGTGAACTGGGTTCACTTAAGCCCGATTATAACGCATGGCAGGCGTTCCTGTTTGTGATGTGGGGTGCGCCGCGCTATCTCTATGAAATCCTGCCTGTTGCGGCATTGATTGGTTCGGTTTTAGGGCTGGGGGCATTGGCATCCAACAGTGAGCTGATTGTGATGCGTTCAGTGGGCATCAGCCTGTGGCGCATTGTGGGCTGGGTAATGCGTTCAGCTTTATTGCTGATTATCCTGTCATTTGCCTTGAGTGAATGGGTGATTCCATATACCAATGAAAAAGCGCATAGCATTAAAAAACAACGCAGTGTCGCATCTCTGGGTGAGGTAAAAGGCTATTGGTCGCGTGAGGGGCAGCGTTTTATCTATATTGATTATGCTAATGCTCAGGGACAACTTCGTAATATCAATGTGATCGACTTTGATCAAAACTACCGTTTGCAGTCTTTTGTCAGTGCAGAGCAAGGGCAGTTTGTCAAAGATGGGCAATGGACTTTAAAAGAATCACATCAGGTCGATTTACTGGCTCAGGGCAATGCCATCAAAACAGATCATGAGCAACAGCCATTGGGTTTGGCATTACAACCTAAATATGTACATATGGTGACGCTGGACCCAGAGGATTTGTCGCCAAGCCAACTGATCAGTTTTATGCGCTACCTGAAAGAATATAGTCAGGTGCCAAAAACCTATGAATTGGCATTCTGGCAAAAAGTTGCTTCACCCTTTGCCCTGATTACGCTGGTATTGATCGCCTGTTCCTTTATTTTTGGCCCATTGCGTCAGCAATCGATGGGTTTCCGTCTCGTAATTGCATTATTTACAGGACTGGGCTTTTTCTATTTACAGGACTTTTTGGGCTATGCCAGTCTGGTCTATGCGCCTTCCCCAGCGTGGTTTGTCTTGCTGCCAATCCTGTTGATGTTTGTGGCAGGAAGTTATTTGCTCTATCGCGCACGCTAGAAGTCTGAATAGTTTGAATTGATAATCATTATTGATTAAAGCGTCTGCAAGATCATGGAGAAATTTGTCAAATTTCGGTAAACTATGCCGATCAAATGATAGACAAACAGAGAGTCCATTATGACGGATGCAAATGCTGGCAAAATTCCTCACGTTCTGGTCATTATGGATGGCGTGGGACATCGTGAAGCGGTTGAGGATAATGCGTATCTGGCGGCAAAAACGCCAAACCTCAGCGCCATGAAAGCCAGGCATCCCAATAGTTTAATTTCTGGTTCAGGTGAAGATGTCGGTCTGCCTGATGGACAGATGGGTAACTCAGAAGTGGGGCATATGAATCTGGGTGCAGGTCGTGTGCTGTATCAGGATTTTACCCGTATTACCAAGGACATTCGTACTGGTGATTTCTTTGAGCATGAAGTGCTGGTGGATGCGGTGGAAAAAGCCAAGGCAGCCCATGGTGCGGTGCATGTGATGGGACTACTTTCAGAGGGCGGTGTACACTCGCATGAAGACCATATCGTTGCCATGTGTGAGCTTGCGCTAAAACGTGGTGCAACAGTATATCTACATGCATTCCTCGATGGTCGTGATACACCACCACGCAGTGCCAAGCCATCGCTGCAAAAACTGGATGCCATGTTTGCCCAATACCCAAATCAGGGGCGTATTGTCTCAATGATTGGCCGCTATTTTGCAATGGACCGTGACAATCGCTGGAACCGTGTTGAAGAAGCTTATCGCTTGATGACCGAGGGAGAGGCAATCCGTGTTGCCAGTTCTGCGGTTGAGGGATTGCAACAGGCCTATGCGGCGGATGAGAACGATGAATTTGTTCGAGCAACCCGTATTGGTGAAACCGTCAAGGTACAGGATGGTGACAGCATTGTATTTATGAATTTCCGTGCTGACCGTGCCCGTGAAATCACCCGTGCCTTTGTTGAAAAGGATTTTGCAGGCTTTGAACGTAAAGTTGTTCCGCATTTGTCAAAGTTTGTGATGCTGACCCGTTATCAGGCCAGCATTGATGCGCCTGTTGCCTATATGCCTGAAGAACTTAAAAATTCCATTGGTGAATACCTGTCTGGTTTAGGCAAAACCCAGTTGCGTATTGCTGAAACTGAAAAATATGCACACGTCACGTTCTTCTTCAGTGGTGGTCGTGAAGATGAATATACAGGTGAGAAACGTATTTTGATTCCATCACCAAATGTGGCAACCTATGACCTGAAACCTGAAATGAGTGCCATAGAAGTCACGGATGAACTGGTGAATGCCATCAATTCAGGTGAGTTTGACCTACTGGTGGTGAACTATGCCAACGGTGACATGGTTGGGCATACGGGCGTGTTTGACGCTGCGGTAAAAGCGGTTGAGACAGTGGACACCTGTTTGGGGCGTGTCTATGAGGCTGTCATGGCAAACAAAGGGCATATGTTAATTACCGCCGATCATGGTAATGTAGAGCAAATGCAGGACTATGACAGTGGGCAGGTTCATACCCAGCATACCACTGAACTGGTTCCATTTATCTATGTTGGACCAACGCAGGCAACCATTGCCGAGGGTGGGGTTTTGGCAGATGTTGCGCCAACATTGCTTCATTTGATGCAGGTTCCTGTACCGCCAGAAATGCAGGGCAGGAATTTAATTACTTTAGAATAAATTTCCCTTAGCTCGTCTTTTTACAAGAAGAGCTTCTTTAGAAAGGTGAACCAATGAACCAGCACAACAACATCCACAGGGCTTTCTATGCAGGTTTGTTGATGTGTTGGGGGCATATCCTATATGCAGCACCAAGCCCACATCCATCGGGCTGGGTGGATGAGACTGCACCACACACCACGGCAGAAGTTCCAATTGAGTCAATTCAACAGTTTGTACAGATCTATGGAATAGTACGGGACAACTATGTTGACCAGAAATCTGATGATGCCCTGTTCCAGCAGGCCATCAAGGGATTGGTCAGTGGTCTGGATCGCTATTCCCGTTATCTGTCTGCTGAGGAATATCGTCAGCTCATTCAATATACTGAGGGTGATCTGGCTTCTGTTGATTTTAATTTGAACTATGACAGCCTAACCCGCCTATGGCAGATTCATGATCTCAAAACAGGGTCGGATTCCAATAAGCTGGGATTGCGTAATGGGCAAACCATCCTGAAAATTGATAATCAGGAATTAAAGAGCCTGAATCAGGATCAGGTGCAAGGTTTACTTTACGGATCGATTGGCAGCACGCTGCAAATACAGCCTGAAAACAGCAATAGCACGGTAATTCTGGTTCGGAATAAAAAAGTTGAAACCGATATTGAACCTGTTTTATTGCATAATCAGGTACTGGTATTGAAGATTCGGGTATTCCAGCAGGATACAGCCAATGAAATCAAACGTCTGATTGAAGAGTACAGTTCAACCAGGTTAAAGGCAGTTGTGCTGGATTTACGCAATAATCCAGGTGGATTGCTTTCCGCTGCGGTTGAATCAGCAGACTTATTTTTGAATCAGGGACTGATTGTCACCACAAAAAGCCGTTCCGAGGGTGATCAGCAGTTTCAGGCATTGCCCTCCAATGAGTTTCAGAATATTAAACTGGGGATTTTGATCAACCGCCGTTCTGCATCAGCGGCTGAAGTGTTTACCGCAGCCCTGAAAGAACATAAACGGGCATGGGTGATTGGGGAGAACAGTTATGGTAAAGGTGTGGTACAAAAACTGTTTCCACTTCCAAGTGGCGCAGCCCTGCAAATGACGGTATCGCATTATTACACCCCAAATGGCAACATGATTGAGGGGCAGGGCATTCAGCCAAACCAGACCTATCCCTTGCCGCCAGAAATGAAAGAGGACAGTTATTTAGAACATGTCACTGAACTGGTGCTGAAAAGTAAGCTTTAACATAATAAAGCCCCTTTTAAACGGGCTTTATTTTTAGATCAGCGTATTACTCATCATCTTCAGTATCGAGTCCAAATTTTTTCAAACGATAGCGTAAAGAGCGGAACGTCATCCCCAGTTTCTTGGCTGCCAGGGTGCGGTTCCAGTGCGTGAGATTGAGTGCATTGAGCAGGATTTCTTTCTCAATATTCTCTAGATAACGTTCCAGCCCTTCAGGTGGAAGCTTTTTAGAACTCATTGCAGGGTTAGCGCTTTGATGAGTCTGTTCATGTTCTTCCTGTGTTGCGAATGGCATGCTGATAGGAGTCGCAATTGAGCCGCGTAATGGGGCTGTTTGCAAGTGTGCAAGATCGATGTTTTCATCATCACTGAGGGTGATGGCGCGTTCAATGATATTGCGTAACTCACGTACATTGCCTGGGAAATATTGCTGTAACAGAAACTGTTCTGCACGAGACGACAGAGTTTTTGCAGGAAGTTCCCATTCCTGACTAATTTTCTGGATAAAGTGATTGGCCAGCAAAAGAATATCCTGGCCACGCTCACGCAGAGGCGGCAGCACGATATCCATGACGTGAATACGGAAGAATAAGTCCTGACGGAAGCGACCTTGTTGTACCAGTAGTTCCAAGTCTTGGTGGCTGGCACTGATCACACGGAAATCAACATCAATTTCCTGATCTGAGCCGACAGGACGAATTTTCTTCTCCTGTACGGCACGCAATAATTTGACCTGCATATTGAGTGGTAGCTCTGCGATCTCGTCCAGAAACAAGCTACCGCCATGTGCTGACAGAATTAAGCCCTGTTTGTCCTGTGCTGCACCTGTAAAACTGCCTTTCTTATGTCCGAACAGTTCACTTTCCATCAGTTCGGTTGGAATGGCACCACAGTTAATCGCAATGAAAGGCCCTTCACTACGGTTGCTTAGGCGATGAACCAGATTGGCAACCACTTCCTTACCTGTTCCAGACTCGCCCGTGATAAATACAGGTGCCTGAGAACGGGCAATTTTCTTGAGTGCGATACGTAATTGTTGAATTGGTGCCGAACGCCCAATCAGTAATTTATTTTCTAAAGCTGTTTCAGCCGCTTCCTGTTCAGGTTGCGGGCGATTTAACGCTTTTTGAATCAACTGGTCTAAATGTGTTTGATTGACAGGCTTACTGACAAAATCAAATGCACCCGCTTTCAATGCCGCAATCGCAATATCCATATTGCCATAGGCTGTCAGTACCGCAATCGGTGTGTTGGGATAGTTCTGCGTTACATGTTTAACTAAATCGAGACCATTGCCATCTGGAAGGTTCAGGTCTGTTAAACAGGCATCATACTGAAATTCTGTAAAGAATTTTTTTGCTTGCTCTACACGATAGGCAAGATGGGTTTTAATCCCCATTCGTGCAAGCGTCATTTGCATGAGGAGACATAAGTCTTCTTCATCGTCTACTAGCAAGACGAGTGGTTGTTTAGTTGCCATTTCCCCGAAAACCTAATCTGAATCAATGAATTTTTGAGCATTCAATCCTGAAACATGCTCCTTGTTGTCGCTCTACATAGGTGAGCTTTGCATGATTTGCCTCACAAAAGCTGTGAGATAGGTACAATCCTAAACCAGTTCCTTTAATTTCGGTACTAAAAAATGGCTTGAATAGCTGAGAAATATCACGTTTTGCCACACCTGTACCAAAATCAATGACATCAATACAGGTTCGGCCCTCTTTTAAATGTACCTGCACCTCAATATGTTCCGCATCTGCGGCATTATGTCTCAATGCATTGCGAATCAGGTTGATCATGACCTGCCTTAACTGTTTTTCATCAAACAGGATACTGGCTCGTTCAGGCAGATTGAGCTGAATCTGTTGTTTTACATCAGCCAAATCTTCATTGAGTAGGCTGCCAAAGAACTCATTTAGGTGAATGACCTGTGCCTCTGTCGGCTTGTTGCGTGCCATTTCCAGCGTATCCTGAATGATGCTGTCAATCCGCTTGGCCTGTTTGCCAATCATGCGTGAAAGCATGTCCTGTTGATGCGCATCACTTTCCTTGAGTAGTTCATTGGCCTGTACAATTGCAGCCAGAGGGTTGCGAATTTCGTGGGCAATACTGGCTGAGAGCTGCCCTAAAGCCGCCAGTTTCAATTGCTGGACTTGTTGGTTGAGTTTCTGTGCATCTTTTAAAATCAATAAAATAAGGGCTTGCTCAGGCACAATCAGATGTTTAACTTTGACATTAACGGTATATGGACTTTGCTGCGATTCAAAACTAAATTCTTCACCATCTTTTAAGTCGCTGAGCTGAATCAATTCAAATAGATCTGGTTGCCATTTGATTAAAGGGGTTTTCTCTGTGGACATCGAAAAATGAACACCCAGCAGGGTATTGGCGGCGGGATTGCTCAGTACAATATGGTTGCTTTCATCCAGCACCAGATAGCCATCCTCAATTTGTTCGAGAATATAACGGTTAATATTCTGGAGTTGATGGATCTCGATAGATTGGTGGAAAGTTAAGGTTTCCAGAATTTTAAATCGTTGAACTGCAATACGGCCAATCGCATGCACCACAAAAAATAGAAATGCCAGCAGAGCGCTATTGCCGAGATGATTTAAATTATTGTAGTCAAAAAAGTTGCCAAGAAAACGTTGATAAATCACCATAATCACCGCGAACAGCGTCACGATTAAGGACAACTGGGCATTCAGCAGAATGGCGGATGAAAAAATAATAATAACGTAGAGCAGGCTAAGCTGGAGGTTTGGCCCGCCTGCTGAAAATGTAATTAGGCTCAGGCAAATCACGTCAACAATAAAGACAAAGATCAGTTGCTTGGTGATTTGCAGTGGAAGCAGTTTCAGTAAAAAGAGCTGGAAAATATTGATGCAGGTATAACACAGCAGTGTATAAAAATACAGAAAGGGGTATTGATAGTTGTTGCCCAGTTGTTCTGCGGTAAGCACATAAATCAGGATCAGGCTGACTGAAATAATCAGGCGATAACCACTATACCAGATCCCTAGTCGATAGACGGTCTGTGATACAGAGGAGGCAATTTGTCCCAACATAGGCGATGACTAATGATTAAGGTTTAATGAGTCCATATCGAATCGCAAGGTGGGTGAGTTTGACATCGCTATCAATTCCCAGTTTTTCAAAAATACGATAACGATAAGTATTTACGGTTTTAACACTAACAAACAGTTTATCTGCAATTTCTTGAGCACTAATACAATTAACCACCATCATTGCGACTTGCATTTCACGCTCAGAAAGAGCATCAAACGGAGATTGTTGGGTGTCGGAAAGATAGGAACTGGCGAGTTGTTCGGCTATGTCGGCACTGAAATATTTACCGCCCTGCATCACCTTGTTAATGGCACGCACCATTTCTGCAATCGGCGCACCTTTGGTGATATAACCCTTTGCCCCAGCCTTAAGTAACAGGGATGGATAAGGTTCTTCTGTAAGGCCACTCACCGCAATTACTTTAGTGTCAGGTGCTGTCTGTAATAGCCGACGTGTGGTTTCAACCCCACCAATGCCAGGCATGTTTACATCTAACAGCACCACCTGCGGATGTTTTTGCCGAACTAGGGCAATGGCTTCCTCTCCAGACTCAGCCTGCCCAACAACATCAACATCTGGATGGTCTTCCAGCATACGGCAAATGCCTGTGCGTACGAGCTCATGATCATCAACAACAAGAACAGTGATCAAGAAGACCTCCTTTTTTTCAGAAAAACTGGTTTTTTGTTACATAAAGCAAAATTAGCTTGCATTGAAACGACAAAATTAGCAATCCTATTCTCCGTTTCTAGCGAATAGTTGTACACAATTGTGTCTATAAAAGCTTTACCCGATTTGTTCAAATGTAAGGCATAATGATAGTAAGCGCAAATGTGCAGCGTCCTGAGTTGAGTATTGTGTCGTGAAAAATTCTAAAAAATCTGTCATGCATGTGTTGGGCATGTCTATCTTGTTGGCGTGGAGTTCAACAAGCTTTGCCGAGCTGGTGGTCAATAACAGTCCAGTTGCTTCGGGTACAAATGGTTCTGCGTCATTAAACTGGTCTGCGAATGATGCTAGCCAGTTAATGGAGGAAGATGAACCTTTAGAGATTAGTCCGCAAGGCTCGACCTCTGTGACGACAACTTTGCGCAGTGGTGGTTCTGCAACCATTACATCGTCGAGTAGCCCTAAAAATACTGTACAAATTCGCGACACTTTTAGCAACAGTATCAATTATAGTAGCCAGCCTTCAGTCAATGCCCGCGCTGCGCTGGTGATGGATGCGCAAACGGGTGAAGTGCTGTACAGCAAAAACAGCAACATGTCTGTGCCAATTGCGTCAATTACCAAACTGATGACAGCCGTTGTGACTGCTGACGCACGTTTAAATATGTCTGAAGAAATTACACTGCAATCCATTGATTTTGCGGGTGCAGGTGGCAAAAACTCCAGTTCAACCCTGCGTGTTGGCGACACAATGAATCGTGCAGAAGCACTGTTGTTTGCCTTGATGAAGTCTGAAAATCCTGCGGCAGCCGCTTTGGCCCGTACTTATCCAGGGGGTCGCCCTGCCTTTATTGCAGCCATGAATGCCAAGGCAAGGCAATTGGGCATGACCTCGACCCGTTATGCTGAATCAACGGGTCTGGACCCTCATAATGTCTCCTCCGCACGAGATTTAGGTATTCTGGTCAGTGCGGCTTCACAATATGGCCTGATCCGCCAGTTTTCCACCACGCCAACCTATGACTTTAATCTCGGCTACCGTATGCTGAAATCAAACAATACCAATGCCCTTGTACGTAATGGCGGCTGGAACATTAATCTGTCAAAAACGGGTTATATCAATGAGGCAGGACGTTGTGTGGTGATGCATACCACAGTAAATTCCCGTCCAGCAGTGGTGGTGCTACTTGGTGCATCCACTTCACAGGCACGTACCAATGATGCCACCAATCTATTGAATTGGGTTGCATCACTGCCAAAACGGATTTAACCTAACTTAGATTATTTTTTTAATCAGAACTCTTCCTTGATGAAGAGTTTTTTTTATATCTAAACACAACGACATATTCTGTCCTAAAGCAGAACGCGATAGATTGTATTTTAAGTAAAATTTGTTAATCTACATCACGGAATTATTCAAATAAACCATTGATAATAGAACTCAAAAGGGGAAGAACATGACCACTTATGTCATTCGTGAGAAGTATTTTGGCTATAACGATGAAGTATTTTATGTTGCAGGCAATCGTATTGCCAATGTCTTTGAAGATAAACAACAAGCGGAAGCAGCTTATAAGCAATTAGAAATCAAAGGGGCGCGTGATTTCGCATTGTATGAGGTAGAATCCTTATTTAATGCCACTGAAGAAGAATTACAGAAACTAGATGACTTTGTTTTTGCTCGTTGTGGTGAACATATTGCGGATGGAGGGGATATTTCGGATGATGTCTTGCCTGAAAGCTTGAGTGATGAGGATACTTTTGAGTTTATTCAACTTGCCGATATGCAGAAATTTCAACTGGTACAATTTGAGTATGAAGTAAAATTTTATGGCTTGTGGTCGGTTAAAAAACAGCAGTGGGTGGAAGAGCATGATGAATGCTTTGCAAGTTTGGTTTATTCTGAAAATACAGATGAGCTAAAAAATAAGATTGAATATGTCTTTGCAGATTATGATTATGATGCAATTCAATTAAAAGGTACATTAGAACAACTTTCTGAACAACCCTTGTTACTTAAAGCATTACTTGCTACTGAGTCAGGTTTGAGTTATGACGAAAATACGCAAACCTTGACCATTGGCGCATGGCAAGAGGATGCCTTATATGCAATAAATCCTTTGTTAAAGCAGCCAATTTTTGAAATCAAAGAAATTGGTTTAGAGGAAATTCAAACGATTGAAAAAGAGTTGGCCAAGCAGTATAGCTATGATGAAGATG
This sequence comes from Acinetobacter sp., assembly GCA_046347365.1. Classification (GTDB taxonomy): domain Bacteria; phylum Pseudomonadota; class Gammaproteobacteria; order Pseudomonadales; family Moraxellaceae; genus Acinetobacter. The sequence goes on from JAXMGF010000012.1 coordinate 40,856, forward strand.
GCTGGGGAGAAGAAGAGGATGAAGACTTTGATGCCGAATCCATTGTTGAAGAACTAATTCAGGAATTTGCAGAAGAATTGGACTTAAGTAATGAACAGCAGGTTGAACTGTTTGAGGAAATGAAAAAAAGAATCTTAACGCCTCAAGATCAAAAAAACCTGCCGTAGCAGGTTTTTTTTGATCTATCAATGATATAGCTTACATATTTGAAAGAATTGAATCTTTCACTTGAGCCATTGTTGCATCAATTGACAACATTACGGCATCAGCACATTGCTTGATTGCAGTATCAGGATCTTTTAAACCATTGCCCGTAACAGTACAAACGATTACAGAACCTTCAGCAATTTTACCCGCTTTGATGTCACGAATCGCACCGCCAATAGATGCTGCTGAAGCAGGTTCTACGAACACGCCCTCATACATAGAAAGTAAACGTTGTGCTTCAAGAATTTCGCTATCTTGAAGTTCATCAAACCAACCTTTTGAATCGCGTACAACTGCTTTGGCATGATTCCAGCTTTGTGGGTTACCAATACGAATCGCTGTTGCAACAGTTTCTGGATTCTCTACAGGCGCGCCACGTAAGAATGGCGCAGCACCAGCAGCCTGATAACCGACCATGGTTGGTAAACCTTCTGGTTTAGGGCCTGTGAATTGATCTGTTGCAGCATCATAGATAACGGATTCAAACTGATCAGCAGGTTGATTTGCAACTGCTTCGGTATAACCCATCCAGTGAGCCGTGATGTTTCCTGCATTACCCACTGGCAGGCAGTGGTAGTCAGGCGCACGACCTAGAGCTTCCACGATTTCATAGGCAATGGTTTTTTGACCTTGCAAGCGATACGGGTTGATTGAATTTACAATGGTGACAGGCGCCTGATCAGCCACTTCTTTAACCAGACGCATACCATCATCGAAGTTACCACGAATTTGCATGGTGATCGCGCCGTACATCATCGCCTGCGCCATTTTACCCATTGCGATTTTGCCTTCAGGAATCAAAACGAATGCCTTAATGCCTGCACGAGCCGCATACGCTGCTGCTGCTGCAGAGGTGTTGCCTGTAGATGCACAGATAATCGCTTTGGAACCTTCTTCAACTGCTTTGGTCACCGCCATCGTCATACCACGGTCCTTAAACGAACCTGTTGGGTTCAGACCTTCGTATTTGACATAGATTTCAACATTTTTGCCAATAATACGTGGAATGTTCTCTAGTTTGATTAGTGGAGTATTACCTTCACCCAAAGAGATTGCACGTGTAGTTGCAGACACAGGTAAACGGTCACGATAACGGTCTACAAGACCAGTATAACGATTGGCATTCGACATGATGGTGTTCCAATATGAGGTAGAGCGGGGAGAGGGAAGTCATTTTCCCTCAACCTGATTAACTATCGAGCGATTCTAAACGAATTCTGATGATTTCGCCATGAATTGTAGGTAATGCCTGAATTTGTGCAAGCGCTTCATCCATCTTGGACTCAAGCACTGGATCAGTCAAAATCACAATTGGAATTAAATCCTTTAAGCGTGATTGCTGCATGATGGCATCAATACTGATCCCCGCACGGCTGAGAATGGTGGTGACATCGGCCAATACACCCGTCTGGTCTTCCGCATTTAGGCGAATGTAGTATCCAGTGGTCATTTGCTCACGGCTGAGGATTGGCACATTGGTGAGTGCTTCAAATGCCAGTTGTGGAATCGTTCCTGCACCATCTTCGGTATAGGAAATATCACGCACAATATCAATCACATCGGCGACCACAGCAGAAGCGGTTGGACCTGCACCTGCACCTGCACCATAATATAAGGTTGGGCCGACTGCATGCGCCTGCACAAGAACGGCATTCTTCACACCATTGACATTGGCAATCAGTTCTTCGGCTGGGATCAATGTTGGATGGACGCGTAACTCAATTCCATTGGCTGCACGGCGAGCAATACCCAGATGCTTGATGCGGAAACCAAGATCTTCTGCATATTTCACATCTTGCGCGGTAATCTTGCTGATGCCTTCAGTGTAGACCTTGTCAAACTGTAGCGGAATACCAAAGGCACAAGAAGCCAAAATGGTGAGTTTATGGGCCGCATCAATACCTTCAACATCAAAGGTTGGGTCAGCTTCGGCATAACCGAGTTCCTGCGCTTCCTTCAACACATCTTCAAAGGCACGGCCTTTTTCACGCATTTCAGTCAGGATAAAGTTGCCTGTACCATTGATGATCCCTGCCAGCCATTCAATATGGTTTGCTGCAAGACCTTCACGGATCACCTTGATAATTGGAATACCGCCAGCAACCGCTGCTTCATAAGCGATTTGAACAGCATTATCTTCAGCCGCTTTAAACAACTCATTACCATGTTCTGCAAGTAATGCTTTATTGGCAGTAACAACTTGCTTGCCATGTTTAATGGCTTCCATGATGACTTCATAGGCAGGATGAATGCCACCCATGACTTCAACCACGACATCTACATCAGGCTGACGTACGATGTGCATCAGGTCATCACTTTGTTGAATACCATCAAGATTTAAGTCTGGACGTGGACGGCGTGTACCTACATGGGTAATTTGAATTTCTCGACCAGTACGGCGTTTAATTTCAGCAGCATTTTCTTGTAATAATTTAAGGGCTCCACCACCAACAGTACCAAGACCGAGTATCGCCAGACGAACTGGTTTCACGTCACACTCCATTTTATTCAATCATTTTAATGAAGCTTGATCATAGCTAAAAAACTGCGTAGACACTAGGGCTAAGATCATTTTTAATCTGTCGCCCAGGTCGTTCTAATCGACATAGAGGAGAAATGATTTATTTTTCGAGTCGTTTTACGATTTCCTCTGGAGTCATATAGCCACCCAGATATTCACCCTCAACATTGTAAATTGCTGGGGTGCCATTTACGCCCATGTTGAGGCCCAGTTGATATTGGTCACGTACTGGATTTTTACATTCTCCAGCGAGGACAGGTAAACCCTGAACGGCTTGATCAAAGGCGGCCTTACGGTCTTCACTACACCAGATCGCGGTCATGGTTGGCATAAACTGCTCACCACGAGGCCATGCGATGTAACGCACTTCAATGCCTTTAGCGGTAATTTCAGCCAGATGTTCATGCAGTTTGTGGCAGTAAGGACAGCTTGAATCGGTAAACAC